>NZ_JANSIY010000035.1:13230-23064 GCF_047462295.1 Synechococcus sp. H60.3
CCCGTCCCCTTCAAGGAAGAGGATCTCTGGAATGGCTACCCGGAGGAGACCAACGCCCCCTACGGCATTGCCAAGAAAGCCTTGCTGGTGCAACTGCAGGCCTACCGGCAGCAATATGGCTTCAACGGCATCTACCTCCTGCCGGTGAACCTCTACGGCCCCATGGACAACTTCGATCTCGAAACTTCCCACGTGATCCCGGCCTTGATCCGCAAGGTGCATGAAGCCCAACAGCGGGGCCAGAACTACGTGGAGGTGTGGGGAGATGGCAGCCCCACCCGCGAGTTTTTCTACGCCGAAGATGCCGCCCGCGGCATTCTCCTGGCCACCCAGCTCTACAACAGCTCCGAGCCCCTGAACCTGGGCACCGGAGAGGAGATCTCCATTCGGGATCTCATTGCCCTCATCTGCGAGCTGATGGAGTTTCGCGGCGAGATCCGCTGGCAAACGGACAAGCCCAACGGCCAGCCGCGCCGCTGCCTGGACATCTCCAAAGCCCGTGAGAGGATTGGTTTTGTGGCCAAGGTGGGGCTGCGGGAGGGGCTGCAGCGCACCATCGACTGGTACCGCCGCCACGCCTCCAACGGGGCAAACTAGGCAAGGGGCTGGCTCTCCAGTCGTCCATCCTCCATGTGCAGCACCCGGTCGGCGATGTCGAGGATGCGGTTGTCGTGGGTCACCATCAGGATGGTGCAACCCTGCTCCCGCGCCAACTTCTCCATCAGGGTCACCACCTCGCGGCCCGACTTGCTGTCCAGGGCTGCCGTCGGCTCGTCGGCCAGCACCAGTTTGGGGTGGCTGACCAGGGCCCGCGCAATGGCCACCCGCTGCTTCTGCCCACCCGAAAGTTGTTCGGGGTAGTAGTGGACGCGATCCTCGAGACCCACCGCCGCCAGCATCGCTTCCGCCCGCTCTTGGGCTTCCTGGGCGGAAAGGCCGTTGTGCAGCTCCAGAGCCATACGCACATTTTGAGCTGCCGTCAGGGAGCGCAGCAGGTTGTGGGCCTGGAAGATGTACCCCACCTGGCGGCGGATCTGGATGAGGGTGTTGGGCTGGGCGCCCCGCAGCTCCTGCCCCAACACCCGCAAGCTGCCCTCCTGCACCGAGCGCAAAGCCCCCAGGAGCGTGAGCAGCGTGGTCTTGCCGGAGCCGGAGGGGCCGGTCAACAACACGATCTCCCCCGGCTGCAAAACGAAGTTGATGTCAAAAAGCACTTGCTTGCGCAGGGACCCCTCGCCAAAGTAGTGGTTCACCCCTTCGGCTTTGACCACCGGCTCAACGGCATTTTGGGTGGAGGCGAGGGCGGCTTGATCGAGAAGGAAAGGCAGCATAGGGAACTCAAAATCTCAAACAACTTGGGTTGACAACTTATCGTGGGCCATCGTGGGAACTGCCGCGATTGAACCCTCCAGAAACCTTTGGCCGAAGGCCTTTAAAGGGATCCCAGAAGCTTTTGGGCAGTTGAGTTCAAGCCATTCAACAATCCATTCCCCCCTCCCCCATGCAACGCCTTGCCAAAACTTTAGAAGATATCGGCGGGATCGGCTGCCCGCAGCCGCCGCACGGCAATGGCCCCTGAGATAAAGCACATGCTCACCGTCAGGAGCAGCACCAGCACCGCCCGGCTGAAGGTCATGGCAATTGGCAGCAACGTGGCATTGGCCGTCAAATCGTAGAGCAAAACCGCCAGGGCAAAAGCGGGAATATATCCCAGACCGGCCAGCAAAATAGCTTCTTGAAACACCACCCCCAGCAAGTAAGTATCCGTGTAGCCCATGGCCTTAAGGGTGGCATATTCTGCCAGGTGATCCGACACATCGGTATAGAGGATCTGATAGACAATCACAATGCCGACGATGAAACCCATGGCCACCCCCAGGCCGAAAATAAAGCCGATGGCCGTGCCCTCCTCCCAGTAGCTTTGCTCCATATCGATAAACTCTGCCCGCGACAGCACCCGCACATCCTCCGGCAGGAAGGCCCGCATCTGCTGCACCAACGGCTGGGGATCCACCCCCGGCTGCAGTTGCACCACACCGATATCCACGAGGCCGCGCTCCCGCTGGGGAAAAATGCGCAGGAAGTTGAGGTCGCTGGTGAGGATGGTGCCGTCGGCGCCAAAGGTAGCCCCCATCTCAAACAGACCCCCCACCTGGACGCGGCGGTTCCCCACCTCGGTAAAGACCTCTCGACCGGACTCAAACCATTCCGGGATGGGGCCAAACTCGCTGCGGGAGCGGCGGTCGAAGAGCACCACGTCCGCCTTCTTGATCTCCTCCAACTTGTCGGGGGTCAGCTCCGGCAACTCCAGCAGGTCGGCAGAGGGATCCACCCCCACCACAAAGATGCTGCGGGTGCGGCGGGTCTGGGGGTTTTTCCAGAGGGCAAAGCCTACATAGACGGGCGAGATGGCCCGTACCCCCTCAAAGCCCAGTGCCTGGTACAGCCGCCGCTGGGAAAAGGTGTTCATGGCAATGAGGGCGTTGGACTGGGGGCTGACCAGGAAGATCTCCCCTTTGAGGGCGACGTGGAAGCGGATGGCGCTCTCCAGCAGGCTGTCTTGGAAGCCCAACTGCATGAACATAAGGATGCAGGCAAAGGCAATGCCCGCCAGGGCCACCAGCAGGCGGATCTTCTCCCGCGTCAACTGCAGCCAGGCCAACGGGATGCGGCGCCCGATAAACGCTACGCTGAACAAGCCGGACATCGTCCCCCCCCTACCCCTCGACCTCGATGGCCACATCCACTTGCAGGTTGGTCAGGCCAGCCACGCGGGCGCTGCTTTCCGGATCCAGGCGGATATACACCTCCACCACACGCGCATCCACATCGGCGGCGGGGTCGGTGTTGAGCACATCTTTCTTGCCGATTTGCAGGCCCAGGCGCTCGACCCGGCCCTGCAGCGTTTCTGGCAGCGCGCGGTTGCTGATGGTGGCCCGTTGTCCGGGCCGCACCCGCAGGATGTCGGTTTCGTAGACCTCCGCCACCACCATCATCTGGTCGGTGTTGCCCAGCTCGAGGATCCCTTTGTCGGCAGCGATAACTTCCCCAGGATGGGTGTGGATCTTGAGCACCTGGCCGGCCCGGGGGGCGCGGATGAGGGTGCGCTCCAGGCGGGCTTCTGCCAGCTCCAGGTTGCGGGCCAGGGATCCCAGTTGCACTTGCGCTTGGGCCCGCCTCAGCCCTGCTTCAGCGGCTTGCACCTGGGCTTGGGCGTTGCGCAGATCCCGCTCGCGGGCCAGGCGCAGTTGATCCAGAGTGGCCTCAGCGGCCCGCAAGTCCTCCTGCCGTTGCCGCACCAGCAGAGCCTTCTGGTCTAGCTCCTGCTGGGAGATAGCCCCCTCCTGCCACAGGGTCTGAAAGCGAGCCAGGTTGGCCTCAGCATCGGCCAGCTCCGCCCGAAGGCGCTCCACCACCGCTTCCTGGGATCGGATCTGCAACTGTTGCGGTTCGTCTAGACGGTTGAGGCGGGTGCGCGCCTCTTCAACTTGGGCTTGGCCAAAGCGGGTCTCGGCCTCTAGTCGGGCGCGGGCTTCTTGCAGTTGGGCAGCAGCATACTCCCGCTCCGCCAGGCGCTCGCCATAGTTTTCCAGTCGCGCCAACACTTGGCCTGCCACCACGCGATCCCCTTCAGCTACCAACAGCTCTCCTAACCGCTCTCCCGGGGGGCCGGCCACCCGCACCACTTCTCCTTCCGGCTCCAGGCGCCCCAGGGCGCCAATACGGGGAGGTAGCCGCGTTTCCTCCGTTGCCTCTGCATTTGCTTCTGATACGGATTGGGTGGCCGCCTGCTGGCTCAGTCCCAGCCAGGCCAGCCCGGCTCCGGCCAGCAATCCAGCTCCCGCAATAGACCAGAGTAGCCGCTGATTCATCGTTCCCTGCCCGTTTAGTTTTGCGGTTGGGGACGGTCGTTACAGTTGCAATTCTTTAATAAATGTAAAGTTTATGGGGCGAGGATGTCCAGGTTTTTCTCATGTGTTTATTTTTCGGGTACTTGTTTTTCTTCGGCTGATCTTCGGTTGTCGGCCTCCGTCGGCTACCTAACCCAAGGGATTCCTGATATGATCTGGCCTGTTCGGGGCCCTTCTGCAGGTGCCAATTTCTAGGTGTGGTGCGAGGAGTGAGGTGGAGTTGCGATGGTGGAAACAGTTGCAGGGGAAGATCCCGTTGTGCCGGCGCCAGCTCGTTCTCCATCTCTGCCTGCCAAAAATTTGGATCCGTTAAAGCCGCTACTGCCGGCTTACCACTTTGTTGGGATCGGCGGAGTGGGGATGTCGGCCCTAGCCTACATTTTGGCCAAGCAGGGGTTTCGCGTTTCCGGCTCAGATATTGCCGCCAATGGCCGTACCCGTCGCCTGGAAGCCTTGGGGGTACGCTTTATTCAGGGCCACACTCTAGAGGGTTTGGCCGGGGATCCCCAGGTGGTCTATTCCAGCGCCATCCGTCCCAGCAACCCGGAATTGGCAGCGGCTCTAGACAAGGGATTAAAAGTTTGGCATCGAGCCGATTTACTGGCCGCCTTGTTTAACCATCGCCCCAGCATTGGTGTAGCAGGCACCCATGGCAAAACCACCACCAGCAGCATGATTGGCTATGTGCTGCTGGCCGCGGGCTGGGATCCCACCTTGATTATCGGTGGGGAGATGGATGCCTGGGATGGCAACGCCCGTCTGGGCCAGGGGGAATATTTGGTGGCGGAGGTGGATGAGTCGGATGGATCCCTGGTGCGGCTTTACCCCAAGATTGGCGTGATCACCAACATTGAGCTAGATCACCCGGATCACTATGCCAATCTGGAGCAGGTAATCCGGGCCTTTCAGCAGTACGGGCAGCAGAGCCAAACCCTGGTGGCTTGCCTAGATTGCCCCAACGTGGCCACCCACCTGGCGGTGGACATTGGCTACAGCCTGGCCGGCCATCCCCAAGCCCAGTACCAGGCGCGCGAGATCGTCTATGCCGCGGACTTTACCTCCGCCGAGATCTGGGAGAGGGGATCCCTCCTCGGCCAGCTCCGCCTGCAGGTACTGGGATCCCACAACCTCAGCAACGCTTTGGCCGCCGTTGCCGTCGGGAGGCAGTTGGGCTTGGAGTTCCCCGTGATTGCCTCTGCTCTGGCCCAGTTTCGGGGGGTGCAGCGCCGCTTTGAAGCCAAGGGCGAGGTGGGCGGGGTCACCTTTATCGACGACTATGCCCACCATCCCAGCGAGGTTCGCGCCACGCTGCGGGCGGCCCATCTGCAGCAGCGGCGGGTGGTGGCGGTGTTTCAGCCCCATCGCCACAGCCGCTTGGCCGCCTTGTTCCAAGATTTTGCCCGCTGCTTCGAGAATGCAGATGTGGTGGTGATCGTGCCCACATACGGGGCCGGAGAGCCGGCGCCGGAGCGTTCTGACAGCTTGCGGTTGGCCGTGGCGGTGGCGGAGCACCATCCCCAGGTGCGCTATGTGTCTTCTTTGCGGGAATTGCCGCAGGTGTTGGCCTCTGTTTTGCAGCCTGGAGATCTCGCCATTTTTTTGGGCGCAGGCGATCTCAATCAGCAGATAGCCGCTACGATGCGGGCCTATGCGGCTCGGGTGGGGGAACAGCCTCTGGCAGACTTGGGGGAGAAATTGCCGGGGCAAGCGGAGAATGGGATCGGGGAGATGGGGGCTTCTGAGGTATTGGCATCATGACTACAGCTCCCTGCGTGCCCAATGCCTCCTGCGTTGCCCGGCTTTCTGGGCGGATGCAAGCGGGGATCCCGTTGGCTCCTCTGACCACCTTCCGCGTGGGTGGCAAGGCGGAGTGGTATTGTGAGCCCGGCAGCAACCTGGAGCTGCAGCAGTGTTTGGCCTGGGCGCGGGCCGAAGGGATCCCTGTCACCCTGTTGGGGGCAGGTAGCAACCTGCTCATCAGCGATGCGGGGTTGAGGGGGCTGGTTGTCCACACCCGGCGTTTGCGCGGGCTGCAACTGTTGGAGGGGGGAAGGATCTGGGCCGCTGCCGGAGAACCTTTGGTCAACCTGGCGCGGGTAGCTGCCAAGCGGGGCTGGAGCGGCTTGGAATGGGCAATTGGGATCCCAGGCACACTGGGGGGAGCGGTGGTGATGAATGCCGGCGCCCATGGGCGCGCCATGGCAGATGTGCTGGTGGACGTGCAGATTTTGGATGAAGAGCAGGAGCCCTGCCGCTTGGAACCTGCTGACTTGCAATTTGGCTACCGCCGCTCTCGCCTGCAAGACTTGCCCTGGACGGTGACGGGGGCAACGCTGCAGTTACTCCCAGGCCGGGATCCGGCCCAGGTGCAGTGGGAAACCCAGCGCAACCTCAACCAGCGCCTCAGCTCTCAGCCCTACCATCTACCCAGTTGTGGCAGCGTCTTTCGCAACCCCGAAACCTACCCTGCCGGCTGGTTAATTGAGCAGACCGGTCTAAAGGGCTACCGGATTGGCGGGGCCCAGATCTCCGAGCGCCATGCCAACTTCATCCTCAACTGTGGCCAGGCCAGCGCCAGCGACATCTATCGCCTGATTCGCCTGGCGCAGGAAAAGGTTTATCAGCAGTGGTCAATACTTCTGGAGCCAGAAGTACGGATTCTAGGCTCCTTTAAGGAAACTGGTTAGAGGGCCAGTACCCCGCAATGGTTGCTTCGAAGGAGCCCCTGGGGGTTGCCACCCACTCCAGAGCTAGCCAAACCATAGGCAAGCGGCGAGCCAAAGAGAGAGTACTCCCCCGGGGATTCTTCCCCGTCCGCAACAGTTCCATCGCTTTATGAAAACCCAGAGACAGTGTCTAGCTTTGCACCTAGGAACATGGCAGGGCCTCTTTTCCAACTACCGACCCACGGCTCATGGCTGGGAGCTGGCGGGCCAAAAGCGCAGCCTCATCACCTTTGAAGCTTTGGATTTGGGCGGGATCCGCCAAACCAATGCCTACTACCCCCTAGAGGGATCCCCTACCCCCGAAAGCCACCAGAGCTGGGTTTATCAGGATTTCTCGCCCGGCTTGCGCTTTTTCCCCGATGGCTCCTTTTCCAACGGGCGGCTGCAACTGGCGCCATTTGGCGATTTTGCTGTCGAGCAGGGCTTCCTCTGGGGGGATCGCAAGGCGCGGCTGGTGCAACAGTGGGACGCCCAGGGCCGCTTGGTGGGGGTGACCGTCATCTTGGAGCGGCGCGGCCAAGCGCTGGATCTTGCTGCCAACTTTCCCTCACTTACTAGGGCGCAACTGGGCCTGGCCCTGCAAGGGCGATGGCGGGGGATCGCCCAGAGCTTTTCTGCCACTGACAGCCTGCTCAGCGAAACTGAGGTGTGCTTTTCAGAACCAGACTGGATCAGCCCCTGGGATCCCTTGCCGGGAGGGCTATGGATTGGCGGGCCGGATCCCTTGCCCATCCCTACCCTGCATCGGGATCGCCGCTTTTCCGTCAGCCTAGGCTGGTTTCCGGAAGGGCCGGAAGGCCGCCACCTGCTGCACTTGGTGCGCGACTACGACGAGCGTGGCGCCTGGCAACGGGTTACGCTGATCCGGCTGGAGCGGGATCCTGGGTGAGAAAAGCGCAGACCTGGGCAAACACCGTCTCCCGCTCACAGTCCAACGTGAGAATGTGGTCGGAGTGCTCCAGCCAATGCAGGCTCTTCTGGGCGGATCCCAGTTCTTGATAAAGCCACGCTGCTTGTTCAGGATCCACCACCGTATCTTGGCGCGGCTGCAGGATGAGGGTGGGAACCTGGACACTGGCCACCTCCCCCTTGACCCGCTCGATGAGCTCAAGGGCGCTGCGCACTGCCGTCAGATTGAAGCTGCGAAAATAGGCCACTTTTTCTGCCAAAGCGCGGACATCGCCATCCCGAATCGCTAGGCGAAAGCGAGGGACATCTTCCAAGAGCCAGCCCAGGCTGTTGAGGTACTGCTCCGGGCGAAAGAGATAGTACCAGTGGTGGCGAATGGCAAAAAACGGCGCCAGCAGCACCAATTTGTGGACAGGATGGGCAAAGGCCAGGTGCAGCGCCAACAGGCAGCCGGTGGAAAACCCCACCAGCGAAACACGCGGGTACTCCTGCCGCAGGGCTAGGTAATGTTCCAAAACCCGCCCGTACCAGTCGGTCCAGCGGGAAGGGGGCATGCGGGGTGCTGGACGCTCGTGGCCAGGGTAGTTAAACCCCTGCACCGTCAGGCCGGCTGCCAGCAACCGCTCCGCCAGCCACTGCAACTCGTAGACGCCACCCCCCAACCCATGGAGCAGCAGGCAGGCGTGCTCCCTTGATCCCCGCCACAGAAAAGGCTCGTTGCTCAGCATCAAAACCTCGCCTCAAGACTTGACCCAGGTCAGGACAGGATCCCTTTTTAACCCAGAGCAATATCCAGCAGCAGCATCACCACAAACCCACTGAGAACGCCAAAGGTGCCCTCCCGCTCCAGCCCCTGCCGATGCGACTCGGGGATGATCTCATCTGAGATCACAAACAACATTGCCCCGGCGGCAAAGGCCATGCCCCAGGGCAACAAGGACTGCGCCAGAGAAACCACTGTCGCTCCCAGGATGCCGCCGATGGGCTCCACCAGCCCGGTCAGCAGGGCAATGGCAAAAGCAAATAGCCGCGAGTACCCCTGGCCTACCAGCGACAAGGCCACCACCAGCCCTTCCGGCATGTTCTGCAGGCCGATCCCCAGTGCCAGCACCAACCCATCGCCGACTTGGCCGGTGGCAAACCCCACCCCCACTGCCAGGCCTTCTGGGAAGTTGTGCAGGGCAATGGCGATGATAAAAAGCCAGATCCGCTTTAGATGGGCGCGGTTCTCCCCTTCGATCCCTTTAAAGAAGTGCTCGTGGGGAAGAAACTGGTGGGCACTCTCCAGGAAGATCGCCCCCAGCAACAGGCCCGCCACCATCACCACGGCCGCCCCCAACTGGGAATATCCCAGTGCCAGCGCCGCCTCGGTGCCCGGCACCAGCAGCGAAAACGAGGTGGCGGCCAACATCACCCCACCCCCAAACCCCAGCAGGATCCCTTGCACCCTCGCCGAGAGCGAGGGGAGAAACAGCGCCGGCAAAGCCCCCAGCCCCGTTGCTAACCCGGCCACAAAGCTGGCCAGGGATCCCGTTGCAATTGGATGCACAAGCCACTCTCCGCCAAGGCCCAATGCCTCTTAATTTTCCCCTTTTTCTGGTTAATTCCCATCCACCGGCTCTTTTTCCTCGACGGCTGAAGATGGTTCTTTGGCTGCTGAGGCACAGCTTGCGACCTTCCCCACCAGCGTCGTAGGCTGGGGATCCCTGCTCTGGAGCTCGTTACCCTGCTAGGCACCAGACAACCCGGGTGTCAATGTTTTTCGTCACTTTCAATAAACTCGTCTTGGTGCTAGGCTCTCTGGAACTGAGCTGCCGCTCCTGCGGAAAACGCGTTGCCGATTACAGCGTCTAAAGGTGTTCAGCTTGCAGTTAGTCCTTCAAAAGCAGCTCGGCAATTTGAATGGCGTTGAGGGCTGCTCCTTTGCGGATCTGATCCCCGCACAGCCACAGCTCTAGGGCTTTGGGCTCGGAGATGTCCTGGCGGAGGCGGCCCACGGCCACTTCGTCTTTGCCGGCTACATCAATGGGCATGGGGAAGCGGTTGCGTTCCCAATCTTCGATAAGCACCACCCCAGGAGCCTGGGCCAGAATTTGTCGGGCTTGTTCCACCGGGAAGGGCTGCTCGAACTCCAGGTTGAGGGCCTCGGCGTGGGTGCGCAGCACCGGTACCCGCACGCAGGTAGCCGTCAGCCGTAGGTGGGGGGATCCCATAATTTTGCGGGACTCGTTGACCATCTTCATCTCTTCCTGGCAGTAGCCGTTTTCTTGCAGAGGGCTGTTGTGGAG
>NZ_JANSIY010000036.1:0-5087 GCF_047462295.1 Synechococcus sp. H60.3
AAGCGATATATCCAGAATCAGTCAGGAGGCGCTATCCCTCCCCACCCGGGTGGGGAATCCCGCGCCTTACGTTGAAGCTTGCTGGAACGCCAACAGGGCCGAGTTTTGAGGGGGATCCCCAGTTAGCTTTCTGGAAGATTGGCTTCTTTTTTCGGGGAGGCGGGACATACTGCTAAGTAAGATAGGTAACCTCGGTGAGCCTCTCCGGCCATTTCCTGAACCCCCATGTCTTGCCCCGACTGCCCAGCTCTGCCCGCCTTTCTGCAGGAGGCAGGGCGCCTATTTCTCTGGCTGCCCACTCCTCATACCCACCAGAAGCTCTGGCGGGCCCTGGAGGCCAAGACAGAGGTTCCCGTTCAACTTTTGCAAGACCTTGGCCTAGTTGTTGCCATTGCCCAGGGAGCCCTTAAGAAGACCCTGGAGACAATGGCTGATATTCTCTCGCAAGAAGAGATGCGGGCCAGCCGCGCCCTGTTTTTGGCCGGAGATAGGGATCCCTGCTGGCAAGATTGCGCCCGGGTGGAGTCACTGCTGCAGTTGTTCCACCGCACCCAAGCTGAGCTTTTGCTGGAAGTGTTGAAGGAAAACCGTCTCACCACCTACTTTCAGCCCATTGTCGGGGGGCGGGATCCCACTTGTGTGGTGGGCCACGAGGCGCTGGTGCGGGGGTTGGACAAAGAGGGCAAGGTGATTGGGCCGGGCTTGCTCTTTGCCATGGCCCGCGAGGCCGGGCTGCTCTACCACTTGGACTTGGCCGCCCGCCGCACGGCCATTGCCGCGGCCACCCAGCACCGCTTACAAGGGGATCTCTTCATCAACTTCAGCCCTACGGCTATCTACGACCCAGCCTTTTGCCTGCGCTCCACCGTCTGGGCCATCAGCCGCGCCGGGATCCCGCCCCAGCGGGTGGTGTTTGAGGTCAACGAATCCGACCGCAGCCCCGATTTGGACCACTTGCAGCGGATTTTGCGCTTCTATCGGCAGGCGGGCTTTCGGGTGGCGCTGGATGACCTGGGCGCCGGCTACGGCTCCCTGAACCTGTTGCACCAGTTGCAGCCGGATCTCATCAAGCTGGATAGGGAGCTCATTCGGGGGGTGGATCGGGATCCCTATAAGGCGGTGATTGCCGAGAAACTGCTGGAGCTGGCTCAAAAGCTGGGGATCACTACCCTGGCGGAAGGGATCGAAACGGCAGGAGAGCTGCAGTGGGTGCGCGACCGCGGCGTAGATCTGGTGCAGGGCTTTTTCATCGCCCGGCCCCAGCCTGTCCCCTTAGGATTAAGACCCAGAGGATAGCTGCCCCCGCGGCTTGAGCGGCTACCGAGAAGATGACCAAAGCGGGGAGAAAGAGATCGTAGAGCACCCCCATCAGGGCGCTGCCCAAAAACCAGGCCAGGCCGTAGATGCTGGTAAACAGCCCAAAGGCAAAGCCCCTCGCCTGGGCGGCCACCATGCCGGCTACTGCTGCCTTCATGACCGATTCCTGGGCGCCCAGGCCAATCCCCCAGAGCAGCATGCCCACCACCGTCAGCCCGTAGCTGCCGGAAAAGGCCAGCGGCGCAAAACCGGCAGACAGGACCACCGCCCCCAACAGGCTCCCCAGCCCCAGGCGGTCAAATAGCCAGCCCCAGCCCAGGGCGGCTAGGGCATCCACCCCCATGGCCAGGGCGTAGAGCAAGGGGATCCCTGCCGCCTCGCCACCTTGCTGCTGCAGGTGCAGGGCAATGAGGGAAAAGTCGGCAAACCCCATGGCCACACAGGCCGCTGCTGTGAGATAGAGCCAAAAGACCCTGGAAAAGCCTTTTGCTGGAGCGGTTTCCGGCTCCGGCTCAAAGTCGCGCGGGGTGGGATACAGCCATTGGGCCAGCCCCAGCACCCCCAGCCCCAGGGCCGCCGGGATCCCCAAGGCCAAGAATGCGCCTTGGAACCCGTAGCCGGCGGCAACCATTCCTGCCACCAGCAGCGGCCCTCCCACCGCCCCAATTTGATCCAAGGTCTCGTGCAGGCCAAACCCAATGCCCTGGCCCACCTGCAGCGCCGCATGGGAGAGCAACAGGTCCCGTGGCGGGGTGCGGATCCCTTTGCCCAGGCGCTCGGCCAGCAAAAGCAAAGCAGCCCCAGGCCAACTGCTCACCCAGGCCAGAGCGGGGATCACCGCCGTGTTGAGGACATAGCCCAGGGTGGTGAGCTGCCACTGACCTCGACTGCGGTGCACGGGATCCCTACTGAGCCGGTCGCTCCAGTAGCCCACGCCCAGGCGCAGCCCATAGGCCAGCAGCTCCCCCCCGCCGGCCACCAGGCCCACCACCGTGCCGCTGGCCCCCAGGGATCCCAAAAAAGCTCCGGAGATGCTGCGGGCCCCCTCGTAGGTGGCGTCGGCGCAGAGGCTGACGATCCCCAGCAAAACGATGAAGCGCCAAGCAGGAGAGAAAAGAATCACAGCCGGCTCCTTAGCTCGTTACGTCCATGCCTAGCGGAGACAAGAGGTGAGAGCAAAGAAGGCTTCAGGAGGGTCTTATCTAACCAGGAGCAACTGCGGCCAATCTAAGGCTAAGCCAATCTTGTTCTCCTTCCTTTGCATCGAATAGAATTAGACACCCTCCGTCCTTTTGGCTAAGGGAGCAAAGCAATGGCCGCTAAAAGAATTCTTTTTAAGCTGGCTTGCTTTTTGTTAAGTGCCTGTTTAGTTTCGATAGCATCGACGGTTAAAACAAGTGCCGAGCAAGCGTTCTTAAACGCTGAGTATCTCATAGCTACCTCGCCCCTTCCAGATATTGAGCGGGTTCGTTTTCAAGATGGCAAGTATCAAAGAGGCTCTAGCATTTTTGAAGAAGGGTTTCTAACAGCAAGCCTTGAAAGGCTGGAACCTACCGATCTTAACAACGATGGGCTTCAGGATGTGGTGGCGGTTGTAGCAAGCAGTACAGGAGGCAGTGCTGCCTGGATAAGCTTATCCGGCCTGTTAGGTGGCAGCAAAAACCCCACACTCCTAGAGCCTGTATTTCTTGGCGATAGAGTTGTCGTTAACAACATTTCCATCGCTCGTAGCTCTAGAGGAAGTGCTGAGGTCTGCTTAGATATGCTTGTTCATGGTCCCAAAGATGCCCAGTGCTGCCCTACTAAGAAAGAAAAAAGGTGCTTTACTGTCGACGAAAACCGATGGATACCCCGTAGAGCCAAATAATCTTTGCTGAGGCCGGTTTGGAGGCCTAGCCTAGCAACAGCTCTAGGGCCCAGCATTGATCTTTAAGCCTCCGCTGCCTGCCCAGGGGTTTCTCTAGGAGACTCTACGAGGATTACAGGAATAGAGCTGGTCTCCAACACTGCTTGGGAAGTGGATCCCACCAACACTTGCTCCCAGGGGCGGTGGCCCCGCTTGCCTAGGACTATGTCGGTAACCTGCCGCTCCTGGGCTATGTCCACGATGGTCTCCGCCAGGGGGCCGGAAGCCAGGCAAAATTCGTGGCGAATATCTGCCAAAAGACGCTGGGCAAGCTGCCGCAACGCTTCCACCCCCTTCCCCTGGAGCTCATCGGTAACATGGAGCACAATCACTTCCCCATCCACCCGCCGCGCCAGATCCGCTGCCTTGCGCAGCACCGCCTCCGCCAAGGGAGAGGTATCCACAGCGGCCAAGAAGCTCACCTTACCCTGGCTGCCCACCTTGGTGGGATCCACTTCTCCCTTTTCCAATAGGCGAGGGGCAAAAACCTGGGTTAGCCAAGCTCCCAGGGGAGCTGTGGTCAAAATCGACAGGGCCGCTAGGGCGAGGATTGTCTCCCCGCCAGGGATCCCCTGGGCTAAGGGGATGCCGCCGATGGCCGCCTGCACCGTGGCTTTGGCCATGTTGCCCGGCAGCAAAAAGAGCCGCTCCCGCCAGTTCCAGTTGCTCCCCAGGGTGGAAAGCCACCAGCCCAGGCCCCGGCCCAACAGCAGGCTCAGGGTCAAAAGCAGCAAACCGGGCAAGAGCAGGGATCCCAGTACCTGCAGATCCAAAGAGGCTCCCAGCAGGACAAACAGCACAATCTCCGCCACCGTCCAGAGGGCGTCGAACCCAAGCCGCAGCCGCCGCGCCAGCGGCCCATCCAGTTGGACGAGGAAAAACCCTAGGGCCATCACCGCCAGGTAGCCGGAAAAATAGGGCCACACCTGCGACGCCAGCACCAAGCCCAGCACCAGGCAGGCCGCCAGCAGCACCTCTTGCGTACTGTTGCGGGTCCAGTTCTGCTGCACCAAGAGGGCCACCAAAACCCGCGCCCCCAGGTAGCCCACCGCCACCCCCAGCAGGATCTCCATCCCCACCTGGAACGGCAGCCACTGCAGGCGAAGGCTCTGGGCAGATCCCTGCCCCAAAAAGCTCAGCAACAGGCTAAAGCCCAGCAACAGCAGCACATCGGAAAGGGCGCTGCCGGTCAAAATGGCGTCCGGGATCCCTTTGGCTACCCCCCAGCCTAGGCTCTTGAGGCGCAGCATCCCCGGCACGATCACCGCCGGCGACTCCGCCCCGAGCACACAGCCCAAAAGCAGCCCCGTCCCCCAATCCAGCCCCAGGATCCAGCGGCTCAAGAGCGCCACTGCCACCGCCTCACAGGCTGCCGGCAAAAACCCCAGCCGCAGGGCCACGGATCCCTGCTGGGCCAGCTTTTCCCAATCCAGCCCCAGGCCCGCCCTCATGAGGATGATCGTGACGGCCACTAGGCGCAGATCCCCGGCTGCCGCCAACAGCTCTGGGGACAAGACCTCTTGCAACAGGATCCCGACCAGAATCATCCCCACTAGTGGCGGCATCCCCAACCGGCCCACGATCTGGCCGACAAAAAAGCCCATCCCTAAGATCCACAGCCAACTGCCCAGCATCAACAGAACCTCTCTCTTTGCCGTCCGGGTGTCGAAGGGCAGCCCAGGGGAAAGTAGAGCCGCGGAGTGGCAAGCCAACATCAAAGACTCCCACCCCCTGGAGCTGCCCAGAAGAGTAGGAGTCATCAGCCTCAGCCTTGGATTTAGAGAATTCTTAGAACCTGCCTGAGGCGGTTGCGGCGAACCCCATCACCGGTTGCCAGGAAAGGCCGAGCAGCCCACCCGCAACA
>NZ_JANSIY010000036.1:5187-15790 GCF_047462295.1 Synechococcus sp. H60.3
CTTAGAACCTGCCTGAGGCGGTTGCGGCGAACCCCATCACCGGTTGCCAGGAAAGGCCGAGCAGCCCACCCGCAACACATTTGCCCCTTACCGTATCACGCCCCATCTTCCACCGCAACCAAGCGATAGGAGTGATGGGGACGGCCAATGGAGCCATAGAAATCGCTGCAGACATTGTGGGTAAAGCGATCGCTAAGGCTGCGGGTAACCTGCTGCACCACCTGGCTGCCCACTCTCTGAACCAACTTGCGCGGCAGGACTTGCAAAAACTTGGGCAAATGCAGCCGGATATCGAGATGAAGATCCCAGTGGACGCGGGTAGTGGCAGGGGATCCCGGTAGCTCCTCCAGCCGGAAACTGGCCTGGCAATCTACCCGATAGGGCAGGGCGGCCTCCCCCGGCAGCTCAGTCGAAGTCAGCCGAAACAGGTAATCTTCCTCCGGCCAGATCTTCACCCCAAAGCAGGGCTCCAGCTCAAACCCCAGCCCACCCATGCGGAAAAATTGCAGCTTGTAGGTGTCGGCAGAGAGGGGCTCCACCTGCAATGGCCGGAAGCAGCGCTGGATCCACTGGCTATGGCCGCGCAGGTAACGGGCCAAAGTCTCCCGATCGGTCTCCAGATCCACTTGGCCCCGTCGCCCAGCCTGCAAATCCAAGTGGATCTTGGCTATCGGTTGATCTAACGGTGGGGGGTGATCCATCTCCTCCAAAAGCGGCTCCCCCTCTTCGGACAAAGCCCCTTCACTGAGGGGAACGACGGGCTTGGAGTTGGCGATAGACATCCCGAATATCCACCTGATAGTGAGCAAGAGCCACGAGGCAGTGGTACCAGAGATCCGCCACCTCGTCGGCCAGGGCAGTCTTGTCCCCCTCTTTTGCCGCCATCACCACTTCAGCCGTCTCCTCGCCGAGTTTTTTCAGGATGGCGTTGTCTCCCTTGGCCAGCAGGCTGCTGGTGTAGGAATCGGGACGGGGATCCGCCTGGCGGGCCTTGATCACGGCAAACACCTGCGACAGGGTATCGGCGGCCGGGATGGGATCCCCTTCCTTCTCTGGGAGGGTGCGGAAGAAGCAGCTCCGCGCTCCTGTGTGGCAGGCCGCATCTCCCACCTGCTCCACCAAAATGACCAGCGCGTCGCTGTCGCAGTCGTAGCGGATTTGTTTGACCCACTGCACGTGGCCAGAAGTTTCCCCCTTGGGCCAGAACGCCTGGCGGGAGCGGCTCCAGAACCAGGTGCGGCCTGTCTCCAGCGTTTTCTGCAGCGATTCCCGGTTCATCCAGGCCATCATCAGCACCGTCCCGTCCAGGTAGTCCTGCACAATGGCCGGGATCAAACCCTGTTCGTTGTAGCGGAGGCTGTCCAGATGAGTGATCCCCTCCGGCAGAAGAGCGCGGGGCGGATCCGCTGAAGGAATGGAGTCCGAGGCAGCAATCATAGAGGGTAGGAATCCAAAGAGAGCATAAAAAGCAAGATAGCAAAGCCAGCTCTCCCCAGGGTACCTCCTCCTGCCCAGCCCGGTTTTTGTTGCCGCTAGGGGGATTTTAACCTGGGCTTAACCTGGTTTTAGTTGTGACTTAAAGTCAAGCTGCTAAGTTTGATACCGAGCTTTCGCGCGCCGAGGGGGAGCAATGCGCATCCGGGTAGAAAACCTCTGGGTCACCTTTAAAAACAAAGTTGCCCTAAGAGGGGTTTGCCTCGACTTGTTTGGCGATGGAGCCCAGGTTGTGGCCCTGATTGGCCCCTCTGGCGCTGGGAAGTCCACCCTCCTTAAGCTCCTGAAGGGAATGGTTAGGCCCAGCGTTGGAAAAGTCTGGGTTGGCTCTTTCCCCCTCCACGAAGGCGGAGGAGAGGGTCTACAGCAGGTGCGCAAGCGTACGGGCATGATCTACCAGACTTTTCAGCTCATTGGCCGCCTGACTGTCTTGGAGAACGTCCTGATTGGGCGCCTGCCCCACCTGAATCTTACCCAGGGCTTGCTGCGGCAGTTCTCGGAGCAAGATCTGGCCCAAGCAGAAAGGCTACTGGAGGAGGTGGGGCTTCTCGAGCACGCCTGGCAGAGGGCCGATGCTCTTTCGGGGGGACAGCAGCAGCGGGTGGGCATTGCTCGCGCCTTGATCCAAGAGCCGGCGCTGATCCTGGCAGATGAACCCATCTCGGCTTTGGATCCCAAAAATGCGCAGGTGATCATGGATTTACTGCTGGGAATGGTTCGTCGACAGGGCATCCCGCTCCTAGTGACCCTGCATCACCTGGAGATGGTGCGCCATTACGCCAACCGAGTTGTTGCCTTCAAGGATGGGCAGGTTTTCTTTGATGGGCCAGTCTCGGCTCTCACCTCTGAAAAAGAGAAGGATCTCTACTTCGGGGAGGAGGAAGCCTCTCAAACCCTCGGAGGGTTGCCCTCAGCCTTGACGGCTTGAGGACAGGTAAGCTCAAACTCAACTTCAATCAATTTCAATTTCAAGTCAGCTGCAGAGGAGAATACTCATGCGGAGAAGAAAGGTTTTGGCTCTAGCGGCTTTCCTATTGGGCTTTGCCAGTTGGGTGCCGGTGTTGGCGCAGAAGCAGAACTGGCCCGAGGAGCTGGTCATTGCTGAAGTGCCGGTGGAGAGTGCTGCTGATTACGAAGCCCGCTATGCGCCTTTCCTGAACTACCTCAAAGAGAGATTGGGGATCCCGGTGCGTTTGTTCGTGGCTGGTGACTACACGGCTGTGATGCTCTCCCAGGCGGAAGGGAAGACCCACGTTGCTTTTTATGGGCCCGCCTCTTACGTCGATGCGATTGAAAAAGCCAATGCCCCCATCGAAGCCTTTGTGAAGGAAGATTCTGTTCGCTCGGGCACTGTTTACCACTCTCTGATGATTTCCAAGAAGGGCAGTGGCATTACAACTCTAGAAGCTGCCAAGGGCAAAGATTTTGCTTTCGTTGACCCGGAGAGCACTTCTGGTTTCAAGGTGCCCATGGCTTACTTCTGTCTAGAGGCCAAGATCAAGCCCAAGGAGTACTTTAGGCAAGTTGCCTTTGCCGGCAACCATGAGTCGGTTATCCTGGGAGTCTCTCAGGGAACCATTCCCGTGGGGGTGACTTGGGATACCGGGATCAGCATTGCCACCAAGAAGGGCCAAATTAAGGGTTTGGAAGATTTTGAGGTGATCTGGAAGTCCGATCCGATCCCTTCCTCTCCCTGGGCCTACCGCAAAGACCTGCCGGAAGACCTCAAAGAAGCCATCCGCACGGCCTACCTAGAGTACGAGAACACACCGGAAGGCAAGCAATGGCTAGAAGCTCGCGGTCTCAAGGGTTTTGAGCCGGCCAGCGACAAGGATTACGATCCCTTCCGCAAGGTTAACAATGCTCTTAAGCAACCTGAGTGCCAACTCTAAGAAACTGCCCCCCTTACCGGCAGAGCTCAAACGGAGAGATCGCCTCAGTGTTCTCCTCGGCGGGATGGTCTTTTTGACTCTCCTGCTGACAGCAGGGCCGGCTGAGATCTCACCAGTCAGGCTGCTGGCTGGGTTGGGGAGGAGTGCTGCCTTTGTCGCTCGCTTCTTTCCGCCCAGCCTGCACTTTCTGCCAGCTTTTCTTTACTCTTTGCTCCAGACCCTGATCATGGCTTTCTGGGGCACTTTTCTGGCCACCTTCCTTGTGCTTCCCTTGGCCTTCCTGGGATCCAAGAATGTCATCCGCTCTCCTGTGGTCTATCTGGCTGTCCGCGGGCTGATGGATATCCTTAGGGGACTCAACGAGCTGGTTTTGGCCCTGGTTTTTGTGGCTGCCATTGGCTTGGGGCCTCTCCCAGGGATCATGGCGTTGACGCTGCACACGGCTGGAGTGGCAGGCAAGTTGCTCTCCGAGGCCATTGAGACAGTGGATATGGGGCAGGTGGAGGCCGTGAGGGCTACGGGCTCCCATCCTCTGCTGGTTCTTGTCTATGGCTTTTGGCCGCAGGTGGCCCCAGCTTTCTACTCGGTGACGCTCTACCTGTTTGAGGTCAATGTGCGCTCGGCAACAGTCTTGGGCTTGGTGGGAGCTGGTGGTATCGGCTTCGATTTGATGCAGACGGTGCGGGCCTTCCGCTTTCAGGACGCCGCCACCATCATTTTGCTCATTCTGCTAACCGTGTTTACAATCGACAAGGTCTCGGCGCGAATTCGCCAATCCCTGGTATAGGAGGTGAGGGTGCAGGCTCTTGAAATCCTGGAGCTGCTGCAGGAGGCTCCCGAAAAGACAGTTGTGGCTCTGGCGCGGGAGGTACGGCCCGCTCTGGGAGCTAGCCAGAAGCTGAAGGAAGGGGCAGGCCTGCTGTTGCTCCCCTTCCAGGACTCGCGCAGCGGTACGCCGTTTTATCTGGGAGAAGTCTTGGTTTACGAGGTTTGGCTGCGCTTCCCCCGAAAGGGAGTGGAAGGCTATGGAATGGTGCTGGGGGAACGGCCGCGCCTGGCCCGCTCCCTGGCTTACCTGGATGCCGCGTTGCAAGCGGGGATTGCTGAAGATCGGATCCAGGCCTTGGCCCTGGAAGCTCAGGAACATCTCCAGGAGAAGGATGAGCGCCTCTGGCGCAAGGTGGCCACCACGCGCTTGGAGGTGGAGACGCTATGAGCGTGCCCATACCTGCAGCCGAACGGCAAAGCCAACAGGTCTTCCGAACCTTGGTGATGGCGCTGAGCTACCCTGGCCGGCTTTGGCGCTTGCCAGCTCACTCGCTGCGCCAAGCCTTCCGCCTCATTGGGACTACCCTGGTGGATGGAAATGTGGGGGTTTGGGCGCCAGACTGGCTGCTCTTAGATCTGCGCGGTCAGGCTCCTCGGCCCGTGGCCTTGGAGGCGGCGGACTTTGTCTTTGCCGAGCGGCTGGCGGATTTGCCTGCCGGCTGGGAAACCCTCTCGGTTCTTAAGAGGGGCACCTACCTGGAGCCGGAGAGCGGGGCAACTCTCATCCTGGGAACTGGCTGGGGCCAGGGATCCCCTCTTGTCTTCAAGGGCCCCGGCATTGCTGGGGAGGTGCGCTTGGCTGTGGATTTGCCCCCTGCTTTTTGGCGGCTGCGCTCCCAGATCTCGGCCTACCCTTTGGGAGTGGACATCTTGCTTACCGACGGGCAGCATGTAGTAGGCATACCGCGAAGTGTGGAGGTGGGTTGATGGGCTACGTGGTGGCGCGGGGCAGTCAGGAGGCCATTCTCAATGCCGAAGCCCTTTTTCGCGAATTGTTGCCGAGGGGGGCAGGTCAGTCGAGTAAGGGCCTGGCCAGCTACTTGCCCTATCTTTTGGATCAGGTGATGGCGGAAGCTGGCCTCTGGGCTCCAGAGCTGGCTGCTGAGGCCTTGGCCCAGACAGGGGGCGATCTCTACGAAGCGCTGCTGCTTTTGCGAGCTCATCGAACTACCCTTCCTCGCCTGGGCAAAGCGCAGCTTCAGAAAAAAGAAGATTTGCTCCTGGTGCGACGGCTTTCTTCAGCCTTCAAGAGCATTCCCGGCGGCCAAGTCCTCGGCCCCACCCTCGACTACAGCCTGCGTCTGCTGGGTTTTTCCGGAACCCAAGGGGTGGAGCCAGAGACCACGGCTGCTCCCCAGCGCTACCCTTCGGTGCGAACCTGGCTAAAAGAGCAAGGCCTGCTGGAAGAAGATCCAGTGGCAGAGAAAGACTTAGAGGAAGAGATCCCGGATCTAACGCGGCAGCCGCTGCTGTTTCCGGCGCCAAGAGCCCATCGCCTGCAAGCTTTGGCGCGAGGGGACACCGGGGGACTCCTGGCCCTCGCCTACAGCGCCATGCGGGCCTACAACGTCCACACCCACCCAACAGTGGCGGAGTTGGGGGTGGGCTATCTCGAGGTGCGGGCTATCCACCCGGTGCGGGGAGGCAGCTTTCGCCTGGGGCGGATCCGCTTGGCCTTTGCAGAAGTCGTCGGGCATGGGGAGAAGGGATACCGCTTAGGCTTTGCTGCCAGCTTGGGCTGGAACGAGGGGCGGGTTATCGCGGGCGCAATGTTGGATTTGGAGATGGATCGCCCCACCCATCCGGCCCGCAGCGAGGAGTTTGTTCTGGTACACACGGATCCCGTGGAGGCTTCGGGCTTTGCCCTGCACTACAAACTGCCTCACTATGTAACGTTCTTCAGCAATTGGATGAGCCATCAGGAGGCTGCTCTTGAACCCTAAGCATAGCTACGCCTACTTGGACTCTGAAGCCAAGCGAGAAATTCGGCGCAAGGTTCTCAAGGCTTTGGCCATACCGGCATATCAAGTTCCCTTTGCCAGCCGAGAGATGCCCCTGGCCCGCGGCTGGGGCACGGGCGGCCTGCAGCTTACTCTCAGCCTCGTGGGGCCGGAAGATGTGGTGAAGGTCATCGACCAAGGAGCGGATGACTCGGTTAATGCTGCCAACTTGCGCCGCTTCATTGCCCACGTCAGCGGAGCTCGAACCACCACCGATGCTTTGGAAGCAACCCTCATCCAAAGCCGTCACCGCATCCCGGAGGAGCGACTGCAAGAAGGACAAATCTTGATCCTGCAAGTCCCGATCCCTGAACCCCTGCGCTACGTGGAGCCTTCCGATGCCAAGGCGCGGGAGCTGCATGCCCTGGGGGACTACAGCCTGCTGTGGGTGGACCTGTTTGAAGAACACTTGCACTACGGCCACAGCCGCAAGGGAGCAGCCTATCCCGTTCTGGTGCACGGCCGCTATGTGATGGATCCCAGTCCCCTCCCCCGCTGGGATCTGCCCAAGCTGCACCAGGCAGCCCACATCACGCTCTTTGGCGCCGGTCGGGAGAAGCGGATCTATGCTGTCCCCCCTTACACGCAGGTAGAACCTCTGGCCTTTGTGGATCGACCCTTCCAGCCGGAACCCATTGTGGGATCCTGCCGCCGCACGGGTTGCCGCCACGTCTTTCTCAACGCCATTCCCCAGGAGGATGGCAGCTTGGCCTACGAGATCTCCGACCAGGGCTATATGGAAAAACTCCTAGCTGGCAAAGAAAGTGGGCCTTTATTTGGGGAGAAGCAGCATGGTTGAAGAAAGGCCTTTGCTGGAACTGGTCAAGGTTTGGAAAGCCTACGGGGATCGCTGGGCTCTCAAGAACGTCAGCCTCAAGCTCTATCCCCAGGAGGTGCTGGGGGTGGTGGGGGCTTCTGGCAGCGGCAAGAGCACCCTTTTGAGAATTCTCTATCTCCAGGAGACGGCGCAAGGGGAATACTGGCTCAACCTCCCCGGCTGGGAGGGGTGTAATCTGCTGTCGCTTTCTCCCTATGAGCGACCTGCGGCGCGGCGTCACTTGGCCATGGTTTATCAAGAAGCTGCCCAGGCCCTGCGCATGGGCTTTGCCGCCCTAACCAATGTTGCTGAGCCCCTTGTGCTCAAGGGGGAACGGCGATTTGAAGTTTTGCAAAAGGAAGCGCAGGCAGCTCTGGAGAGGGCAGACTTCCCCCTGGAGCGGGCTGGGGATCCGCCTACTTTCCTTTCGGGAGGGGAGCGGCAGCGGGTGCAGATTGCCAAAGCCTTGGCTCAAGAGCCAACGGCCATCCTCTTGGACGAGCCAACGACTGGCTTAGATTTGCTGGTGCAGGCAACCTTCTTGGACACCCTACGCCGCCTCAAGCGGCAGTTGGGGATGAGTCTGATTTTGGTTAGCCACGATCTCTCAGTGGTACGGGCATTGGCGGATCGCATTGTGGTTTTGCACCAAGGAGAGGTGGTAGAGGAAGGCCTCGCCGACCAGGTGCTGGAGGATCCCCGCCACCCCTTTACTCAGGATTTGGTTGCCGCAAGGCTGTAGAGAGATGCTGCAAGTTATCGATTTGGAAAAGCGGTTTTTCCTGCACCGGCTGGGACGGGAGGTTCTGGCTTTCAGACAGGTGAGCTTCTCCCTACAAGCAGGGGAGTTGCTGCTCCTAGAGGGCCCCAATGGCGCCGGCAAGTCTTCCCTGTTGCGGACGCTCTATCGCAGCTACTGTCCCACAGGGGGGCAGATCCTTCTGCAGACTCCTCGCGGAAGGGTGGATCTGGCGCGTTTGGGGGATCGCGAGATCTTGTGGATCCGGCGGGAGTACATCGGCTATGTCAGCCAGTTTCTGGATCCCCGACCCCGCACCACCGCCCTGGAGCTGGTGGCGGAGCCGCTGCTGTGGCGAGGTGTAGAAGAAAGCCGAGCACGGCAGCGGGCGGCAGAGCTGCTCCTGGAGCTGGGCCTAAAGCCCGAGTTACTGGAGGCTTTCCCCACGGGTTTCTCTGGGGGCGAAAAACAAAAGCTCAACCTGGCCCGCTCGCTCATTCATCCCTATCCCTTGCTGCTGTTGGATGAGCCCACGGCCAGCTTGGATGCAGGGGCCAGGAAAGCTCTGCGGGAGCGCCTTCGCCTTCTGAAGCAGCAGGGAACTGCGCTTGTTGGCGTTTTCCACTCGCCAGAAGACGTGGCGGGCTTGGTGGACAAAACCTACCACCTGGAGGAGAAGCAAGATGTGGCTGTCCGGACTTAAGCTGGTTCTCCCTGACGAAGTGCTCCCGCTGGGATCCCTGCGGCTGGAGGGGGAGTGGATTGCCGAGATTCGAGAAGGGCAGGTGGACGAAGGAATCCCTTTACAGGGGTTAACCCTCGTCCCTGGCGTCATCGATCTCCACGCCGACAGCCTAGAGCCGGAGCTGGAGCCGCGGCCAGGGGTACAGTTGGCTGCCGAGATGGCCCTGGAGGTTTGGGAAAACCGAGCTCTGGCAGCAGGCATGACCACTGCTTTTGTCACCCTGTCCTTTTGGGAGGGCCTGCCTGGTTGGCGCAGCCCGGAGACCGCTTTGGCCCTGGCCGAGCAATTGGTTGCCCTGCGTTCCCATTTGTCGCTGGACTTGCGGATCCATGCCCGCTACGAAGTCTCTCGCCCCTTGGGAGCAGCAGCCGTTCGCCACGCCCTCAGCCAAGGTTGGGTGGATCTCCTTTCGTTTATGGATCACACGCCTGGCCAAGGCCAGTTCCCGACCCTAGAAGACTACGTTCGCTATATGGCCCGTCACCTGGGCCAGCAGCCTGAGGAGGTTGCCGCCAGCCTCAGGAACCCATCCCAGCTAGAAGTTCTCCCTGCCCTTGCCGAGCTGGCCCAGCAGGCAAAAGAGCGGGGAGTCACGCTGGCTTCCCATGACGACGATTCCTCTGACAAGGTTCAGTTGATGGCCAAGCTGGGCGTAAAGATTAGCGAGTTCCCGGTCACGCTGGAGGCCGCTGGCGAAGCCCAACAGTTGGGCTTGCTGGTGGTCATGGGTGCCCCCAACGCCCTCAGGGGATCCTCCCATGTGGGCAATCTCTCCGCCCTGCAAGCCCTGAAGGCGGGATCCCTAGGTGCTCTGGCCACCGACTACTCGCCGGCTGCCGCGCTAAGAGCTGCCTTTGCCCTGGCGGAAAAGCAGGCTTTGGAGTTACCCCAGGCCATAGCCTTGGTCAGCCGCAACCCTGCCCAGGCCGTTGGCCTCCAGGATCGGGGGGCTCTTTGCCCAGGGCTGAGGGCCGACCTGGTGATCTTGCGGGAGAAGCCCTTCCGGGTTATGGGCGTGTTTGTTGCCGGTAGGCCTGTCTTTCTCCGCGAGGGCCTAGGATGGCAGGGAAGGTTGGATCCCCAAGGAGTTGGATCCAGAAAAGTCGAAGTCCCCTAAATCTACTCCAGAGCCGCTCTCGGCAGCAGCTTCCGGGTTGGCTTGCGCTCCAGAGGCCAAGTTGGCCGCTCTAGACGGGTATCCACCAACACAGAGGCTGGGGCGAGATTAACCCGCTCCAGCAGCCGTTGCAGCAGGTGAGCATCGATGCTGGATGGGGTTGCCGTTCCCGCCACCAGGGGAGTATCGGCCAGCAGCAACTCTGCCACAGCCTGGGCCAGTTCTTGGCCGTACACGCCATCAGGGCCAGAGGGGAGCAGATCCAGCCGTCCCTGCTGAGCGGCCAGACGGCTTAAGCCCAGTTGCACCGCCACCACGGCCGGGCCCCGCTCCCCCCGCCTTAGAAGGCGCTGGCCGGCCAGAACGCTGTTCAGGTAGGCTTTGGCTGCATCTTGGTCGCTAGCCGGCAGAAGCTGCACCAGCCCTTCCACCCGATCGGTTGTGGAAGCGGCCCTTTCCTGCGGGCGGGGATCCTCCCTCCACAGACGGGTTAGGTCGTAGAGCAAAATGGCGTGGGGGACAGGGCGGCTGGGCTGGTTGGGGCCGGCATGGCCGGTGGCGAGGATCTCCCCTTGGTAGACCAGTGAGGTGCTGAAGCCAGAGTCCAGCAGCACCGCCTCACGGATCCCGGTTTTGGGCAGCAGGCTGGCCAGGATGGCGGCATTGACGTGGGTTTTGGTAACCCCGATTACCACCTGATCCTGGTTGTCTACGCCAAAAAAGGCGCGGGGGCGGAACTCGGCGGCGCTGGAGAGGCGAAACGAGTCAATCTCCGCTGGCGAAAGGGCCTGGCCATCCTTGACCAGCCACAAGCCCGCCACAAACAAGTCCGTGACATCCGGCATGAGCTGGCGAAGGTTGTCGAGCTGGGTCATGGTGTCGGGATCAAAGGGCACAAAGCGCAGCCGATCCCTGCCTAGGAGTACCAAAGGCCGGCCCCGGATGACCCTGTCATCTTCGGGGCGACCGGG
>NZ_JANSIY010000036.1:15890-22622 GCF_047462295.1 Synechococcus sp. H60.3
ACAAAGCGCAGCCGATCCCTGCCTAGGAGTACCAAAGGCCGGCCCCGGATGACCCTGTCATCTTCGGGGCGACCGGGGATGAAAGTCTTGTGGTTGGCGGCCATCACCGGCCCCACCATGACGTTGCTGGCCGAGTTAATCCAAGGGATGGAGAAGAAGCTGCCGTTAATGCCGGCATCGGCCTGGTAGCGCTGGACTAGGGTTCTTACCTCGTAGCGTCGCTCCGCGTGCACTGTAGCTGCCCGTCCGCCGCGGATGGTTAGCACCCGCACCCTGTCGATCACCTCATCGGTCAGGGTCAAGGGTTGCGTTCCATCCAGCCAGTAGTCGGGGCTGCGGCCAAGGGTAAAGGTGCGGGCGCCAACAATGGCCTCGGTGAGGCGAAACTGGTTAAAGCGGCGCACCTCCAGCAAGTTGGGCGACTGTCCCGTAAAGCCGGGATCCATCGTGAAGGCCATCCGGTAACCCGCCTCCGCCAGGTATTGCTTCACCCGCTCGTCCCGGTTGCCTTCCGGATAGGCAAAGTAGTGGATGGGGTGGCCCAACTCCTGCTCCAGCTTGCTCTTGCAGTCCAACACCTCTCGCCGCAGGCGGGTGTCGTCCAGCAGCCGCAGGTCGGGAGGATGGTTGACGGTGTGGGCGGCAAAGTCAATCAGCCCGCTGGCATCCATCTCCCGCATCTGATCCCAAGTGAAGTGATCTTTGTCCGTGGGCACGCCGACAAAGCCGGTCTGAACAAAGTAGGTGGCGGGGTAGTTGTACTCCTTCAAGAGGGGGTAGGCGTTTTCGTAAAGCCCAAGGTAGGCGTCGTCAAAGGTCAGCAAAATGGCCTTTTCCGGCAAGGGATCCCCGTCCCGTAGGTGTTTGTAGAGCTGGTCGATGCGGATGGGAGTCAGCCCCGCCTGCTTGATGGCCTCAAAGTGCTGCCGCAGCTCGGCTACCGTGGTGTCAAACCAGACTTGTTTGCGGCCAGCCACCACGTCGTGGTACATGATGGCCGGCACGTAGGAGAGACTGGCCAAGGGAGCCAACGCAAAAGGATCCCGCTGCAGTTGCGGCTCTTGGGGGAGGGGCGGGCGCTGTTGGGCGGCCTTGGCCTGGGCGCGGGGGGCAGGGATCTCGGCCAGAGGCGGCAAGAGCGCCGGCAGGCGGCTGGCCCAGTCGGGATGAGCAGTTGCCCAGGCCACCAGGGCTCCCGTCCCAAACCCCAGCACTGTAACCAACAAAGCCAAGAAGCGGAGCAGCCGGAAGCGCAACTGGGTTGGCGGTCGCTGCCCAGAAAGACTTCGGCCCGGGAAGGGGGATCCCCTTTTTGTCCTAGGGACTGGATGGCCGCCCCGGCGCGGCAGCGGCTGTCGAGACGTCATGTCCTTCTCCTCACCGGCAAAACCAACGTCAGCCTACCACCCCATCTCCTGGTTGGGGATGGGGAAGCCCTTGCCAGTGGTTTCCTCAAAAACAGCCAGGGATCCCTTTCCTCGCCCAGGTAGTACCCCAGCCCACAGGAGTAGCGGCAGAGCCACCGCCCAGAAGCTTTCCAGGCAAGTCAGTCGAGGTTGCTCAACACATTGGACTCCGTAATGCTGACGATCTTGCCCCCCCTTTGGGTAATGCGCTTCACTTCTTGGGAGAGCCGGCTGAAGGGCACTTTGTACTCGACAACGCTCTTGCGCACGCCCCCTCCCACCAAACCGGACACTTTGAGGGTGAAAATCTTGTCGCTGTTGGGTAGGGACGAGGCCGCCGAGGGGGCAACCTGAGCGGCTGGGGCCGCTTCCGCCTGAGGTGCAGGAGCCGCGCTCTCCCGCTCCAAAAGCAGCCGCCAACTGCGGGGATAGGCGGGAGCCAAACGATAAACCACCTTGTAGGAGCCGGTTACATGGTCATCTTCTGACTCCACCCTCACCACTGTTCCTGCTGGGATATCCAGCTTAGCTCCCTTGGACATGACTTTAATTCCAGGCCAATTGGTGGGCACATCCATCAGCAGCTCGACTTCAAAGGATTGATCCCCCAACAACAACTTGGCCATGTGAATAACTCCGTTTTGCTCGTTAGCAGGCGGTAGCCGAGGAGCTGTGGCCGACCACAGCTTCACCGCTAGATATTTTACCGTTGCGGCTGCATCCCCTGAAGCTTTCCACCGGCATCTGTCATCGAAGGTGGGTTTGTTGTAGATTTGTTAAGGAGACTGGTTAAAAAGTTGTAGTTGTTCCAAAGGTGGAGGGATCCCTATGCTGTGTGTGGCTCTGCCCAATCTGTCGGCAGCTTCGGATGGGTTGACGGCTGCCTTGCAGCCGGTGGCCCAGTTTTTTGCCGGCTTCAACCTGCCCCAGCCCATTGTGCAATGGGGACATCCTTTGATGATGGGCATTGTGGTGGTGGTCATGGGCAGCTTCGTCGGCCTGACCGGTTGGCGGGGGCGGGTCTTGCGCCTGGCAGCCGAGGGATCCCTGCCGGAATCGGCCCAAAAGCCGCTCTTGGATCACCGCAAATTGGCCCCCTGGATGGCCACCTTCATTGCCCTGGGCTACACTGGCGGCCTTCTCTCCTTAGTCATGCAGGGCCAGCCCCTGCTGAGCAGCCCCCATTTTTGGACGGGATCCCTGGTGTTGCTGCTGTTGGCAGCCAATGGTGCCCTGTCCCTAAGTGGCTTTGGGGGCAACCGCGAGGCCCTGCGCACCACCCATGCTTACTTGGGCAGCCTCATCCTCTGCGTGCTCTTCGCCCATGCTGTGCTGGGCCTGAAGCTGGGCCTATCTCTGTAGGCAATCCCGGCTTTCCTCCTTGGGAAGAGAGGGTTAGGGTGTGACGGCAAGGTGGCAACGTGGAGTTGGGGCAGGCTCCAGACTTTGTTCTGCCGACCCCTAGCCTATGGCTTGAATGGAAGACCTCACAGAAGGTAAAGCTGGAGGCCCCGCACTCTAGTGCGGGGAGGAAAGCTGCTCTCGCAACTTTAGCGGTTGAACAGTTGGGCGTTCCACCAGCTAAGGCAGTTTTTGCACTACAAGGCAGCAAGAGCAGAGGTCAAGGTTGTGGCGGTTCCGCCTGCCTACACTTGCAGACCTGTCACCGCTGCCTGTGGCTTGGCCAGCGGGAAGGGAAGCGTTTTCGTTGTGTGAACCCGGCCTGTGGTTGGGAAGGGGATGCAGATTTTAACGCTGCCACTTGCGTCGGCGGGACGGAGTTCTTGTGAGCGAGCTTCAGGGCTACTAAAAACCCCACCCGCCTATTCGTTGAGTCAACACAACATGGCTTACGCCCCGCTGCGCGCACCGATAGAGTACAGGCTTCACGCTTCATAGACTTGTTTGTACAGAGGTCTCAGCATGCTGCCACCGTGCGACCCATGGCGGGAACCAGTCAGGGAAACTTTCCAGCGATTTAACTTGTTCTCCTCAATTGAAGCACAAACGGCTTTCATCCCGAAACTGAATTGGCTCTTGAGTCAACACAATTTACCCATACAGTGCGGGGTTTCCCGCCGATCAAGCTAAATTGACTATAGCAAGTCAGGGTCGGCCTCATCTCACCTTTTTTGTGAAGCCGATAAAAAAAGCCCCATAAAGGGGCTTGTCGCGACCAGTCAGCGACTTATAAAACCCTAGAGCGATATAGAGAAGCGCTCCATTGAATCTGTTGCTTTGAACACCGTTTTGATCACAGTCCCTAGGATCTCAGAAAAAAGGCCAAACTGCGGTAGATATCATCTTTTTTTTAGATTTTCGGGAGGCTGGCCCTACACCATCAGGCTGCTGTTGGGCAAGCCCTAGCTTGAGGACGACTTGGGATCCGCTGTCGGCTTCTCCCGCCCCAGCCAGCGCCAAGTGGTGGGCAGCAGGGCTGCTGCCAGCACACACTTCAGTAGATCGCCGGGGATAAAGGGGAACACGCCTTTGGTGAGCACGGCCAAGACGGAAGTGGGGCCGACATTCTCGTTCAGCCATACCCCCAGCCAGGTGGCTCCCAAGACGTAGATCAAAACCGAGCAGGAGAGCATGGCCGCTGCCATCTTCCAAGGGCTGCGATCCACCCCCCAGCGCTCCACAAACCAGCCCATCAGCCCTGCAGCCAGGGGAAAGGCCAGCAAGTAGCCCCCTGTCGCTCCGGTTAAGTGGCTGAGCCCAGAGCCGCCGCCGTTGAAGAAGGGCAACCCCAAAAGCCCCTCCAGCAGGTACAGCAGCAAGGCAAGAAAGCCCAGCCTTGCCCCAAAGCCTGCCCCCACCAGCATCACGCCGAAGGTTTGTCCGGTGATGGGTACTGGGGTAAAGGGCAAAGGGATCCGCACCTGCGCCAGTGCCGCTACCAACAAACTTCCCCCCAACACCAGCATTAAATCCCGAACCCAGGAAGGACGGGTCAGAAGGGTTTGCGCCAAAGGTGTGTGAGCAAAAGTAGCAGTCATAGGATATTTAGGGTGCTGAGATACAAGAGATAACAGCCCTTTTCCGGGATCCACCGACCCATCCTAAAAGCTTTTGGCTGGGGATCCGGGTGCTGCAACTAACGGACAAAGGGCCGTATCTGGGTAGTGTATCGCAACCTCAGGATTCTGCACCTATGCACTACCTTGCTTGGCCGCGGCTATCCGTCTGGCGCATCCACTGAATCCGCAGAAGGGTGATGCAAAAAATTAACCACAAAGCCCCCAGGCTATATCCCGCCAGCAGATCGCTGGGCCAATTCAACCCCAAGTAGGCCCGGCTGAAACCAATGAGGACTAGGATCCCCAGCACTCCTCCCCCGATCCAGCGCCGCTGAGCAGGATAATACCTTGCCAGCAGATAGCCCAACAGACCGTAGATTGCCGTTGCTGCGATGACCTGTCCACTGGGAAAGCTGTGGCCTGTCTCCGACAGGATGGGATCCCAAAGATCTGGTCGGGGGCGAGAAAAGGTAGGCTGCAGGATCCCGGCAATCACGGCAGCTCCTAAGGCTGCAACCAACAGCCCCCATGCCGTTCGTCTTTGTTGGCTGCGCCAGAGCAAAACCCATCCACAGGCGGTCAAGCTCACCAGCCCAATCGGATGCCCTAACCCCCACCCCACCTAGGCTAGGGGATCCGGCCAAGGGCTGGCCCGGCGCAGCCATTGCAAAATCCATACATCGATGGCTTGACTGGAGGGCGCCAGTCCTTGCAAAGCCAGAGTCAGTCCCCAGAGGGCCAGAGCCGAGCCGAGGATCCCGCCCAGGCCAACGGTTGCGCTCAGCAGGGTCAGGCTCGGCGAGATCCGCCTTACCCAGAAGATGGCGAGCTTTTCGGCGGAGTTGGGTTTCCGCACAGGTGGTGCAATCACGGTCAGTCCCCCTGGGATCACCTCGATCTGGACGGGGGTTGTGCCCACCACTTCCCCATCGACGACCACCTTTTGGGGTGGGGTTGCCTCAACCCGGATGCGGGAAGCTTTGAGGGTGAGAATCCCGTTCAGTTTCGGCACCTGCTTGGCCAGAGAGGCCCCCAACAGATGCACCATATCCCCGAGGGATTGCACCCGTCGCGCCAAAGTCTGGGACAGCCTGCCTGAATTGGGGTCATCCTGGCCGCGCACCACCGTCACATCCAGTTGCCCATCCGTCGGATTGACACGCCCACGGCCCTGGGCAAGCACAGAGGTGGCCGGTGCAGCATTGGCAATGGTCAGGGCAGTGGCTTGCAAGTGCTGCAGCTCGGCTCCATCCACTTGGAGCGTCACTTGAAAGGGTTGCTGGTTCGCCAGTTGTTGTAACCCCGCCAGCAAGTAGGCTAGCGATCCCAAGCGACTTTTCAATTCGCGGCTGGCACGTTCGACCGTTTCCGCTTCAAACCCGATCCCGGCCAGCAGGATCATCGGCTGCCCATTGCAGCGAACGGCATCCATCACCCGTGTCGATCCGGCCAAGATTAGATCGCAAGCCCTTTCCAAATCAGTTGGGATCCCCAGCGCCGCGGCAAAAGCATTGGCCGTACCGCGCGGGATCACCCCCAGGGGAATGCCGGAGCCAAACAGTACCCCGGCCACGGCTGAAACCGTGCCATCGCCACCGGCAGCGATGATCAGATCGGGCCGGGCGGCCAGGGCCTCTTCTGCCAGGCTTTTGGCATCGCGCCCCGGTTCAGTCAGCAACACCTGCAGGCGGATCCCGACGGATAGGCGCTGCCGCAATAGGGCCAGTTGTTGAGTTTCATCCCCTTGGCCAGCAATGGGGTTGAAGATCAAATAGCCCAGGCGTTGCTCCGCCAATGAGAGCAGCAGCGCTCGAGCAGTGGGCACATTCAGCGCCAACGGAAGATTTGCTTCTTGGCAATTTTGAACCAACTTTGTCAACCCAGCCGGATCTGCTGCCGCATCCCAGAGGGCAATGACGGCTTGGGTACTATCCTCAAGAAGTTGAGCATGCCATTCTGCCCTAGAGGCAACGGTTTTGACCGTCAGCCTGGGGTGTTGGGTCAAATGGGCGGCTAGGGATCCCTCGACAATCCAGCAAAACCGCGAGACCAGGGCGCGCTGCTGTGTGAGCAGCTCGAGCAAGGCGGCTTCTTGGTCGGCTGCTGCTGAGATCAGGATCCCGGGTTTCATGGGCCAACTCGAAAAATGGCACCCCAAATAGGATGCCAGGTGCTCAGAGGCATTAGGCAAGAGTTAACGTAAGGTGCGGAATTCCCCACCGTATAGACGGTGGGGATGGATAGCACCCTCTGACTGATTCTGGATGTATTGCTTCACAATTTCTAGGGAGCAAATCATGCCAAAG
>NZ_JANSIY010000037.1:0-22218 GCF_047462295.1 Synechococcus sp. H60.3
GGAAACCAGCCTGGAGGTCCGTGGTTGGCTTGCCAACTGCAGGGCTACCGTTCGCGTCAGCGGCGCGTAGCGCTTAAGCCTGCTCCGTACCGCTTAGCGGTCGGAGTCGGGTAGTTTACGGGATTACCCAATTAAAATTGGCTCTTCCGGGTAGGTCACCAACTGACGCGGCTGCTGCTGGGCCAAAGCCAAGACAATGGTCAGCGCCCCCAAGCGGCCCCAGAACATCACCAAAACGATGATCAGTTGGCCGAACAAGTTCAGCTTCCCCGTGAACCCTGTCGAGAGGCCACAGGTGGCAAAAGCGGAGATGACCTCGAAGAGTACCGGATCCAGCCTGCTGTGGTGGTGGGTAATTAAGATCAGCCAAGTTGCCAATAGCACCACGAATAGAGAGACAGTCAACACCGCTGCCGCCTTGCGCACCATCGAGGGATCCAAACTGCGCCCGGCAATCTGAGCGCTGGGCAGGCCGCGGGCATAGCCCCACAGAGCCAACACCAACACCGCCAGGGTACCAGTGGTCATGCCGCCCCCCATGGAAGCCGGGGCAGCCCCGATAAACATCAGGATCATCAGCAGCAACTGGCTCGCCGGTGTCAACTCCCCAATGGGGATGCCGGCAAAGCCAGCAGTACGAGCCGAAACCGACTGGAAAAACGTCAGGCCCAGGCGGCGGGGCCAGCTCACCTCCTGCAAGGATCCCTGGGGCAAGCTCTCGGCCAAGAACATCCCTAGGCCGCCCGTGCAGAGCAAGACCACCACCACGACCAGGGTGATGCGGGTGTGCAGAGAGGGGCGGTGGCCCTGCGGCCAGGTTAACAAATCCGACAAAACCGGGATGCCCAAGCCGCCAATAAAAATTAGAGTGCCCAAGATCGCCAGCGACAGGCCATCCGTAGGGATCCCCTCCTGCCCAAATAGGTCGAACCCCGCATTACAGAAAGCTGACACGGCGTGAAAAATGGCCAGAAAAACCGCCCGACCTGGCCCGTAGAGATCCCGCCAATGCACCCAGAGCAGCAGGGCCCCTCCCAGCTCGATCAGAGTGACCCCGATCAACACCCGCCGCGTCAATTCCAGAATGGCCCCCGGATCGATCAGGCCCAGCGAATTGCACAGCGCCAGGCGATTGAGCAGGGAGATGCGCCGCCCGATCAGTTGGAACACCACCACCGCCAAAACCATGAAGCCCACCCCGCCAATTTGGATCAACAGCAGCAAGACGATCTGGCCAAGCAGAGTGAGATCCTCCGCCGCCACAATCGTCGAGAGCCCCGTTACGCTCAGGGCGGACATGGCCGTAAACAGCGCCTCATTCCAGCTCAAGGGATCCCCGCGCCCAATCCCCGGCAGCATCAGTAGCAAAGTCCCCACCACCGCTAGCAGACCTAACCCTGCGACCAGGCGCAGGGGCGGCGGCAGCGGGCGACGCCTGTCCCCAAAAAAGAGCCGGTGCAAGCGGCTGGCCGGGATCCAAGAGGACTGAGGCAGCGTCGGGCGAGGGGTTCCTGAAGATCGGGGAGACACCCATCCCTCGGACCCCTCGGGTTGTGACGGCGGGACACAGCCCTCTCTCATCGGATCCCCCCGTTACATCTCGTTCAGCCGCGAGATATTGGTATTGGCCCCCAACACCACCAGCAGGTCTCCTTTCTCCAGCAGGTAATCTGCCGGGGGAGAAACCACCAACGATTGTTTTCGCTTCACCACCAAGACCGTGATGCCAAAGCGGCGACGCAAGTCCGACTCCGCCAGCGTATGGCCCACCAGCGCCTCCGGCACCTCCAGCTCCGTAATGCTGTAGCCCGGCTCCAGCTCCAGTTGATCCAGGATCCCTGGCGCTGTTAGCACCTGAGCCAAACGCCGGCCCGCCTCCTGCTCCGGCAAGACCACCCGATCGGCCCCCACCCGCAAGAGAATCGAGCGTTGCCGCTCTGTCGAAGCCTTGCAAACCACGTTGCGCACCCCCAAACTTTTGAGGGCCACCGTCGTCAACAGGTTGCTCTCGAAATCGCTGCCGATGGCCACCACCACCGTGTCAAAGGAGAGAATATCCACTGCTCGCAGCGCATCCTCATCGCTGGAATCCAGCGCCACCACCTGCGTCAGTTGATCCGCCAGACGCTGTACGATCTCCCGGCTGCGGTCGATCCCCAAAACATTGTGGCCCCGCTCCATCAGCGTGAGGGCCAAACTCGTGCCGAAGCGTCCCAGACCGATCACCGCATACTCGCGATCCGCTCGCCCCATGCGCCCCCTTGCCCTTCCTTGCAAGACCAAACACTGATCATAAGCCGACGCAGAGGGATCCGGCAGGGCTGTGACCCTAGGCAGACTCAGGTTTAGGCAAGGTGGAAGGGTGAGGGATCAGCTCGCGCGTGGAGCGGCGCTCCACCATCTCAGCCGTGATGCGCACGTATTTGATATCCCGGCGAGAGGGAACCTCGTACATCACGTCCAGCATCAGCTCTTCCACAATGGCCCGCAGCGCACGCGCCCCCGTTTTGCGACGGTAAGCTTCCTTGGCAATGGCAGAAATGGCAGCCGGCTCGAACTCTAGCTCCACCCCGTCCATGCGCAACAACTTCTGGGCCTGCTTGAGGATGGCATTTTTGGGCTGCGTCAAGATGGCCTCGAGGGCCTTCTCGTCCAGGGGATCCAGGGTAGCCACCACTGGCAGCCGCCCGATGAATTCTGGGATCATGCCGTACTTGATCAAATCCTCCGGCTCCAGCGCCTTAAGGGCATCGGCCAGGCGTTGTTCACGGGTAACTGCTAGCTGCTCCCCTGGCTTGATAAAGCCCATTGACTTTTTGCCAATGCGCTGCTCGATCACCTTATCCAGGCCGACAAAAGCGCCCCCACAGATGAAGAGGATGTTGGAGGTATCGATTTGAATGCAATCTTGATAGGGATGCTTGCGCCCTCCCTGAGGAGGCACGTTGGCAATAGTTCCCTCCAGCATCTTCAACAAAGCCTGCTGCACCCCTTCGCCGGAAACGTCGCGGGTAATGGAGGGGTTTTCGCTCTTACGGGCAATTTTGTCGATTTCGTCGATGTAGATGATGCCGCGCTGAGCTTCTTCCACATCCATGTCCGCCACCTGCAGCAGGCGCAACAGGATGTTTTCCACATCTTCGCCGACGTAGCCGGCTTCCGTGAGGGTAGTGGCATCGGCAACGGCAAAGGGTACATCCAACATGCGGGCCAGGGTTTCGGCCAGCAGGGTTTTGCCGGAGCCGGTGGGGCCAATGATCAAAATGTTGGACTTTTGCAGTTCCACCTCATCCAGCTCTGCAGCTCCGAGGCTGCTGGGGTTGGCCTTAGCAGCCAGCCGCTTGTAGTGGTTGTAAACCGCCACCGACAGAACCTTCTTGGCTTTCTCTTGGCCAATCACGTACTGGTCAAGGTAGCGCATGATCTCGCGCGGCTTAGGCAACTGCGCCAGAGAAGGCAGGCCGCGAGAGGATTTTTTAGGGGTTTCGCGACGTTTGGCAACAGAATCCGTCTCAGGTCGGGTATGGCCGTCGTAGAGTTCCTCCTCCAAAATCTCATTGCACAGCTCTACACACTCGTCGCAGATGTAGACCCCCGGCCCCGCAATCAACTTACGCACTTGATCCTGGGACTTATTGCAGAAGGAGCATCTCAGGTGGGAGTCATGCTTGGCCATGGGATCCTCGTTGCTGTTTGCTCTTGGCTATCGTGTTTGGCAAATTCTAGAAAAAGCCGGACGTTCCAGTGCTGCTCAAACGTGGGGCGCGGCTGGAGAGGCGTAGGGATACTGCAAGGGACAGAACTTACTGACTTACTAGTCTAGCACTTCCTTCCAGATTGTGGGCTTCCTAAGCCGGCCGTAGAAGATTGCCCTGCTGCTGAGAACAGCTCTGCGGCGATTGGAGATAAAGTTCATAAGAAAACCGCCCGACTCGACGTCGAGCGGCGGATGGTGTGAGGAGTGAACGGAAACATGCGTCTCCGCTAATTTCATGATAGTGGAATGTTCCTAACTCTGGCAAAGACGGTCGTCGGAGGTAAGTGGGCTTTTGGGTTCGGTTGGATACCCTCTGGAGCGGAACCAGGGCGGATCTTGAACACCAAAAAGGGGAAGGGACTGTCCGTGTTTCGTCCTCTTCCCCCTCTGGCGTCCACTCCTCACTGAATCGCATGATAAACCATCGCCGGGGCGAGGACAAGCCGGCCTTCCCAAATTTTTTGGGGAATCCACAGTCGAGGGACGGGAACGGTTTGGGCTGGCCAAAGGCCTCCGGCCCACGGGCGCGAAGGTGTTGGGCAAGGTGGTGGTTGCCGTTCCGCCAGAGTACAGGACTCAGAAGTGTTTCAAGAACCAGAATCCCCGCCCTTTGGGGCTGGGGAGTATGTCAATTTGGATCCAACGCCAGCAGCTCCGCCTCGCTCAGCAGAGGGATCCCCAAAGCCTGGGCCTGCTTGAGTTTGGAGCCGGGATCCGACCCTACCACCACATAGTCGGTTTGGCGGCTGACGCTGGCGGTTACCTTGCCGCCGCGGCTTTCAATCCAAGCCTTGGCCTGCTGGCGGGAGAGAGTAGGCAGGGTGCCGGTGATTACAAACTTCTTCCCGGCCAGAACCTGGGAGACGGCAGGAGCCTTCTGCTGGGGCAGAGCAGGGATCCCCAGCTCCCGCAGCTCCTGCAGCAGCCGCTGGTGGGCAGGATCGGCAAACCAGCTCACCACCGCCTCGGCAATTTCTGCCCCTATCCCGTAGATTTGGGCGATGTCTTCAGCCCTAGCCTGGGCCAAGAGTTCTGGGGCGGGGAAATGCGGGGCCAAAATCTGGGCGGTCACCACCCCCACATGGGGGATCCCCAAGCCGTAGAGCACCCGCTCCCAGGGCTGTTGGCGGGAGCGCTGGATGACCTGCACCAGCTTCTGGCTGGAGCGGGATCCCATCCCCTCCAGGCTCTCCAACTGTTCCGGGGTGAGGCGGTAGAGATCGGCCACGGTGCGAACCCCTAGCTTTTCCACCAACTGGGCTACTCGCTTTTCCCCCAGGCCCTCGATATCCATGGCGTCGCGGCTGGCCCAGTGCTGCAGTTGCCCCCGGATCTTGGCCGGGCACTCGGGATTGGGGCAGCGGGTTACCGCCTCGCCAGCAGAGCGGACAAGAGGGGTGCCGCACTCGGGACAGTGGCTGGGCAAGCGGTAGGGAACGGCGTCAGGGGGGCGCAGCTCCTTGAGGATCCCCACCACCTCAGGGATGATCTCCCCGGCTTTGCGCACGATGGCGGTGTCGCCGATGTGGACATCCAGCTCCTCGAGGCGATCGGCATTGTGCAGGCTGGCGCGGCTGACAGTGGTACCAGCCAGAAGAACCGGCTCCAGCTCTGCCACCGGGGTGACGGCTCCGGTGCGGCCTACGCTGGCCACGATGGCGCGGATGCGGGTGGGGACTTCCTGGGCAGGGTATTTGAGGGCAATAGCCCAGCGGGGGAATTTTTGCGTAAAGCCGGCCTCCTCTTGCAGCCGCAGGGAGTTGAGCTTCACTACCACGCCGTCACAGGCATAGGGAAGCTGGGCCTGCCGCCACCGCTCGTAGAACTGGATCACCTCCTCGAGGCCCCGGCACACCTGGGACAGAGGATTGACGGGCAATCCCAGCTCCTTGAGCCGCTGCAGGCACTCCCACTGGGTTTGGGGGGGATCCCCGCTCGGCCAGCCTTCCGGCCAGTGGAGGGCATAGGCAAAAAAGCTGAGCTTGCGGGCGGCAACGATGCGGCTATCCAACTGGCGCAGAGTGCCAGCAGCACAGTTGCGCGGGTTGGCAAAGGGGGGATCCCCGGCAGAGCGGCGCTCCTGGTTGATGCGCTCGAACTGGGCAATGGCAAGATACGCTTCCCCCCGCACCTCCAAAACCGGCGGCGGATTCGCTGCCGCCAGCCGCAGGGGGATGGCGCGGATGGCACGCACATTGGGGGTGATGTCCTCGCCTGACTGTCCATCGCCGCGGGTGGCCCCCCGCTGCAGCAGCCCATCCACATAGGTAAGGGCCAGGGCCGCGCCATCAATTTTCAGCTCGCACACATATTCCAGCTCCCCTTCCTCCGGGGTGCGCCCCAGCACCCGCAGCAGGCGCTCTTGCCATTCTTTTAGCTCTTCCAGGTTGAAGGCATTTTCCAAGCTGTAGAGGGGAATGCGGTGGGAGACGGTGGGGAACTGCTCGGCGGGCTTTTCTCCCACCCGCTGGGTGGGGCTGTCGGGGGTAATCAGCTCGGGGTGGGCCCGCTCCAGCTCCTGCAGCTCGCGGTAGAGGCGGTCGTAGACGCTGTCTTCCAAGATGGGGGCATCGTAGACGTAGTAGGCGATGCTGGCCTTCTGCAGCAGGGCGCGCAGGTCGCGGGCGCGCTGTTCCAGTTGGGGATCCATACTCTTCCGCACCGTTGGCTAGGTCTAGCGTAGGTTCAACGCTCTCATCTGTCTTAGGCTGCCGTTGCTCTGCCCCCTTGTTAGGCTAACCCCCAAAAAGCTGGGCAACGCGGATCCCAGCTTCCAGGTGCAGGCGAGAACTCCCCACAGGAGCGAGCTGGCGGCGCCGGAAGAAGAGGCCGGCTACCACAGCGGTCGCTACCCATGAATTGCCTCGTAGTGGCGCCTACCTTATTTCCTGCGACTGCAAGTGCCCGTAGGCTTGGGCCGCAGCGGCCATTTCTGCCGCCTTTTTGGAGCGCCCCTCGCCGCGGCCCCAACATTGACCATGGCCCCAAACTTCCATAATGAAGTGCGGCGGGTGTTCCCGAGCAGCCACCAGACGATATTCTGGCAAGGTGCCCCATAGGCGCTGGGTCAGCTCCTGGAGAGCGGCTTTCGGGTTGCGCCGGGTGGGATCCTGGAACCACTGCTCCACCCGTTGGCGAAAGTAGGGATCCAGCCAGGGATGCAGGCGGGACAGGGTGTGCATGCCCCAGCTTAGGTACAGGGATCCCAACACCGCCTCGAAAGCATCGGCTAAGCGCCGCTCCCGTCCGGCCAAGTCGTTTTGGGAGCTGGATCCCACCTCAAGGTAGCGCTCTAGGCCATGTAGATCCGCCAGTTCCGCCAGGTGGGCATCGCTGATTAGATCCGAGCGAACTGCGGTCAGCTCTCCCACTGACAAGTGGGGATAGGACTGAAACAGGAACTCGGTGGCCAAAATACGCAGGACAGAATCCCCCAAGAACTCCAGCCGGTCATTGTTGCGCTGGCCATCCAGGGAAGGATGAATCAAAGCTTGATCCAACAGATCCCAGCGCAGTTGTTCCAGCCAAGTGGGATCCCTGAACCCCAACCGGTTCAGCAGATGCTCCAAGGCGCGGCGACGAGGTGGGATCAGCTCAACCATAAAACCCGCGGCAAAATCCCTACACCTAGAATGCTCTCAGGGCTCACCTTGTGCTACAGGAGTAGTATAAGCTTTTGGAGAGGATCCCTTCATGCATGCCCGCGCCCGTCCTCGCACCCCCACCACCGAGATGGAGGTGACCAGCATTCGTCTGGAGCGTGAGCTGAAGCAACGACTGAAGGCGTTGGCCGGCGGCCAGGGCTACCAGGCCTTGATCCGCGAAATTCTCTGGGGCTATGTCTTGCGCCACTCTCCAGAGGCTGCCACCCTCGCTGCCGAGGATATTCAGGCCAGTTTCCCCGCCACGGCTCACCAGCCCCAGCGTTGCGCCCTCACTGGCCAGGCCATCCGGCCCCAGGAGCCGATGCTGCTGGGGTTGACCACAGATGGGAAATTGGTTCCCCTCAGCCCTGCCAGCCTCTGATTCTGGAACTCGAGTTCGCCAAGAGAGCCCTGGAGCGACCGACTCGACCGGCTTCTGCTACGTTCCGCGAATTTCTCGATATTTTCTGGCGCGTTCTTCGGCGGGATCGGGGGCTTGCGCCTTGGCAGCGGCCTCTTGCAGTTTTGCCATCACTGCTTCTGGGGGGTCAGCAGAGCGGACGACGTAAAACATCAAGTTAATGGCTTCGTTGGCCGTCAGCTTGAGGGTTTCTTTCCCCTTAGGCACCAGCGCGATCTTGCCGTCTGTCGTCGTAATCGCCGTGTGGGATCCCTTGGCGAGAATCTCCCCAGCTTTTTCCAGAGTGACAAGCATATCCGTGCCTCACCTCAGCAGGACATCTATCATCCTATCGGATGTCTTGTGCGCGCAAGGCCGGAGGGGTTTAAGCGGTTTGGCGGATTACAGGGGTTCTAAGGGATTCCCTTGCGTTTCCAGCCAAGCGTATAGGTAGGGAAATAGCTTTTGGTTGGCCGCCGGAAAGGGAAATTGCGACAGCTCCGCCGGCTCGACCCAGCGTACTTCGCTGCATTGCAGGGCTTGGGCTTCTCCGCCCAAATAGCGGCAGATAAAAGCAATAAGGGTGATGGTGAAATGGGTGTAGGCATGTTCGATGGTGGCCAGCGGAGCCACCACCTCAATGTCGATGCCAATTTCTTCTTTCACCTCCCGCACCACACACTCCGCGGGGGTTTCTCCCGGCTCGATTTTGCCACCAGGGAACTCCCACAGGCCGCTGAGCATGGAGCTTTCCAGCCGCCGATCGATGAGGATCTCTTGCCCTCGCAAAACGATGGCCACCGCGATCTGTTTGTGAGGGCGCGAGGGACGGGACTCAGACATAGGCAGGTGTTGCTGTTGACCTCGATTGTAGGCAGCGCAGTCGGCCTGCCAAGGACATTGGCCACAGCGAGGCTGCCGGGGCCGGCAGACAGTAGCGCCCAGGTCCATCAGGGCCTGGTTAAAGGTGCGCGGCTGCTCGGGATCCAGCAACTGCTGCGAAAGCCGCCACAACAGGGGCAAACAGCGGGCCGGCGGCTGGGGCAAAGCCACCAGGCGAGCCAACACCCGTTTGACATTCCCTTCCAAAATCGGCAGGGGCAGGTCAAAGGCGGCGCTGAGAATGCCGCCAGCTGTGGTGCGCCCGATCCCCGGCAGCGCCAGCACCTGCTCCAGATTCCTGGGAAACTGGCCCCCGTGTTCCCGCACCAAGATCTGGGCTGCCTTGTGCAGATTCAGCGCCCGCCGGTAGTAGCCCAGGCCTTCCCACAATTTCAGCACCTGCTGCTGGGAGGCTGCCGCTAAGTCCGGGATCCCGGGCAAAGCCTCCATCCAGCGCTGAAAGTAGGGGATCACGGTTGCCACCTGGGTCTGTTGCAGCATCACCTCTGCTACCCAAATGGCGTAGGGATCCTGGGTGCGTCGCCAGGGCAGATCCCGCCCATGCTGGCAGTACCAACGCTGCAAGGACTGCCGCAGGCGCTGCAAAACCGCCTCGCCCCAGCCTAGCGACTGCTCGCCAGCGACCGCAACCTCGGACTCCGCTCCAGTCCGTCGAGAGGGAACCTGGGATCTCAAGCCGCGTAAGCGAAGTGCAACGCCCACCAGATCAGGGCCGAGACCACCGCCGCCACAATGCTGGCCGAGATCAGAACCACAATTGGGCTATCGGCCCCCTTGAACTTCATGATGCCGCGGTTGTAGTTAGCCATTGTCGCCTCCCACCAGCTTCGGCCTTGGGTTGACACTCCCACCGCCTAAAGGCGGGGGATTCCTACCCCGTTCAAAAACAAACTCATAAAGGTGCTGTCAAGACACTTCTAGACAGTTCCCTAAGGCAAAGCCCCCAGGTTCTGCTTACTTTTCTGTTCTGTTCGCGTCAGCGGGACGGGGTTCTTGCAGGTTGGCTGAGACGTTGGTATCCTCCAGACGCTTGCCACGGTCAGGGTTTTCACCACTTTAGGAGCTCACCTGGGGACGGCACGCCTCGCTAACAACTATACCATTGGTGAGCAACCAAAGTTGCTTCCAGGCTTTGCTGCCCCGCGCTACTCGCGTCAGCGGCGCGGAGCGCTGAGTACGGGGCTACTAAGCTGCCCCTCTGTGTCGCGATGGGGAAACTCTCTTCATCGACCAACCCCGTCATCTCTAGGATAGCCAATTTGGCCTGGATCCAATCCGCCCCCAAAAGAGGGATCCCAGTCGGGCAAGCCGCGGTGCAGGGCCCCCGCTGGTCGCAAAAGTTAGAGCGCAGGAGCCGCCTAGCCAGAGGCTTTGGCAGCCAACTTCCCTGCTGTTGAGTTGAACCGGGCTCGCCAACGCAAGTTCGGTAAAATTGTTGCGATGTTGACCATCAAGACCTTCGTTGAGGCAGTCGTTCTCATGGCTAGAGCAGGGGAGGGGAAAGGCAGCAGCTCAGCTCGAGAAAGGTCTCGGGATCTGGGGCGTCATCAGCGCCGCTTCCCTCAGGCTGCCTCCCCTTCTCGCCACTTGCTGCCTGCCCCGGCTGCCGAGGGATCCCTCTCGGCTTCCCGCCCCCAACCGCTGCGCTTCTCTCGCCAAAGGGCCATTGACCGGATGCGCCAACGAGCTGCCCAGCCTCGCCGCTTAAGACGGTCTCCGACCCTGGCAGAGGTGTTGCTCCGGGGCCTGGGCCTAAGCCTGATTTTGGGCCTGACGATGGCTGGCCTGTCGCAACTGCTGCAATCGACCACTCCTGCCCGGCCAGAGCAGGAGGCAATGCAGCTTGGGGATCCCCCCCCCACCTTGCCCACAGACCTGTTCAGAGGACAGGAAATCCCCGCTTTACAGAAGCGCTTGGCTGCTTTGGCCGATCAGCCGGGCCTGACAGTAGGAGCCCTGTTCTGGGAGGTGGAAACCGGCGCCTTTGCTGGGGTGAGGCCGGATCAGGTTTTTCCTGCTGCCAGTGTCATTAAGATCCCGATTCTCCTGGCTTTTTTGCAGGCGGTGGAAACGGGTCAAGTGCGGCTGGACGAGAGGCTGACTCTGAGAGAAGACCTCAGGGGCGGGGGAGCCGGCGTATTGCAGACCCGTCCCCTCGGATCCCAGGTCTCTGCCCTGGAGGCAGCTACCCTCATGAGCACCGTCAGCGACAACTTCGCCGCCAACCTCATCATCGATCGCCTCGGCGGTCGGGAAGCCCTCAACCAAAAGTTTCGCCAGTGGGGGCTGCAACACACGCAGGTTTCTTGGTGGCTGCCGGATCTGGAGGGCACCAACACCAGCAGCCCGCGCGACATGGTCTGGCTGCTCAGCCAAGTGGAGCAGGGGCGAATGCTCAGCCGCCGCAGCCGCGACCGCTTTTTGGACATCCTCTGGCGCACGCAGCGGCCCTCCTATTTTCGCCCCAACTTGGGCCAAGAGGTGCGCATCGCCCACAAGACGGGAACTCTCAGGTCGGTGGTGGGAGATGCCGGCATACTCGATTTGCCCAACGGGCGACGCTACGTGGCAGCAGTGTGGGTAAAGCGGGAAACTCCCAACGATCCCAAAGCCGAAGAGCTAATCGCCAAACTCTCCCAGGCTGCCTATGAGTTTTGGTCTGCCGAAGGCGAGCCGACCGCTGCGGCTGCTGCCGATAGCCCGCAGCCCTAGGGGATCCCTGGGCCAGCCACCCCGGCAGAGCAGCAGCGTCAAGATCAAAAGTTGGATCAGCCGACATCCAAGCCAGAACGGTGAGATTATGGCCGAGACTCTTCCACCTTCCCAAGCTTCTCCAGCAGGGGATCCCCTCATCAAGCTGGATCAATTTCTCAAGCTGACGGGAGTTGTGCCCACTGGCGGACAGGCCAAGCAGCTCATCCAGGCGGGGCAGGTGCGGGTCAACGGCGAGGTGGAAACCCGGCGAGGGCGCAAGTTGCGCCGGGGAGATGTGGTGGCAGTAGCAGGCCAAGTTTGGCAGGTGGGCTGGGAGGGGGCCAGAGCTTGCGCCTGGAACAAAGCCAAAACTGTTCAAGATTCCCCTCGGCCCACTTAGCAAGTGCTGGCCTAAGCTGGGAACAGTGGTCTTTTCCTTGCTGGGCCTCCTGTGCAGGATGATTTTCCCCCCCTACCTCCCTCACCACCCCCTTCTCCTGCCTTGAGGGTGGTGGAAACGGCTTTCTTAGCCAGCACTGCCGCTTTGATCTGGATCTTGAGCTACACGCCGCTGGCGCCGTTTATGCGTCTGTTTTTCCCTATCCCAGTGGCGCTGGCGGTGATGCGCTGGGATCCCCGCACCGGGGCGATGGCGCTGGCGGTCTCTGCTCTGCTGCTGACGGTGCTGATGGGGCCCACGCGCAGCATTCTCTACGTCATTCCCTACGGCCTGCTGGGCTACTGGTGTGCCCGCCTATGGCGGCGGCGCCTTTCCTGGTATGTCTCGGTAACCAGCGGCGCTGCCCTCAGCGCTTTCGGCCTAGTTTTCCAGTTGCTGCTCTCTTCTCTGCTGGTGGGGGAAAACCTTTGGACTTATGTCACCATCCAACTCACCGGCCTGACCAACTGGCTGCTGGATGTGTCTCTGGCTAGGCTGGGCGTGTACTGGGTGGCAGAACCTTGGATGGTTCAGGTGGTGGTGGTCGGGTTTATTGCCTTTAACTCCCTGGTCTACGTCTTCACGGTGCATTTGGTGGCAGCTCTGGTGATGGAGCATTTCCGCTGTCCGCTGCCGCCGCCACCGAAGTGGGTGCAATTTTTGCTGGATTAGCAGCCGCCCATACTTCTGAGATGGCCGCTGTCATGAGATAGACTTGTAGACCCTACGCTTGTGGCCTCCCATCCTGTCACTGAGTCCTATGAATCCACTGCCCCCGCCCGCCCACCCTTACCAGTTCCGCGCGCTGGGCTTGATCAAGGGATCCCTCAAATCGATCCCAGAGACCTACGCCCAGGCGACGCTGGTTGCCACCGATGGCGTAGAGTATCCAGCCACCCCTGGCCGTGCCGAGCTGCTGCGCCCTTTCACCTATTGCATCGAGAGCGGCCACACTTACTGGTACTACGTGCAGCCGCAGCCGCGGTCGGGCGGCACCTTGGGCCTGAGCGTTATCCGCATCCTGGCCTTGCCGGAGGAGGAGCAAGATCCAGATCTAGAGGACGAGCCCTTTCTGCCTGCCCCTGAGGATGCAGAGGAGGGCTTTAACATTCGCGGCATCGTCGAGCCCCACGACGGCTTCATCTGGGTGACGGTGCGGCGCAAGCCCCAAGGGAATAAGCAGTTCCCCCCCCTACAACTGCGTCTGGAAGGGTTCTTGCCGGGGGCCGCCGCCGGGGAGTTTTGGGATCTGTTGGCGGAGCGGGAGGGCCATGAGCTGCTGCTGGTGGATGGCAGCCGCCTCTTGACAGCGGTGGCCTAACTGCCTAAAACTAACCCAACCTGCTATCCCAGGATCCCCAACTGATGGTGTCTGCTGCCGGCTTGTCCCAACGGGTTGCTCGTCTCTCTCCCTCTGCAACGCTGTCGATTTCGGCTCTGGCCAAGGCTATGCGGGCAGAGGGTCTGGATGTCTGTATCCTGAGCGCCGGCGAGCCGGACTTCGACACCCCTGAGCACATTCGGGCTGCCGCCATCCGCGCCCTGGAAGAGGGCAAAACCCGCTACGGCCCCACCGCTGGGATCCCTGCCCTGCGCCAGGCGGTGGCGGACAAGTTGTGGCGAGAAAACGGCTTGGACTACAGCCCCGACCAGATTCTGATTAGCAACGGCGGCAAGCAAGCCCTGTTTAACCTGGCCATGGTACTCCTGGATCCCGGCGACGAGGTGATCCTGCCCGTCCCCTACTGGGTCAGCTATCCCGAGATGGTGGCTCTGGCCGGGGCCAAGGTGGTGCGGGTTCAAACCCAAGAGGCGCAGGGGTTCAAACTCACCGCCGCCCAACTGCGCCAGGCCCTCAGCCCCCGCAGCAAGTTGCTCATCCTCAACTCGCCGGCCAACCCCACCGGCGCCGTCTATCACCGGCACGAGCTGGAGGCCCTGGCAGAGGTGCTCCTCTCTGCTCCTCATCTGTATGTAGTCTGTGACGAGATCTACGAAAAGCTGGTCTACGGCCAAGCCCGCCACATCAGCCTGGGATCCCTTTCCCCGGAGCTGCTGCCGCGCACGATCCTCAGCAGCGGCTTCGCTAAAGCCTATGCCATGACCGGCTGGCGGATTGGCTACTTGGCGGGACCCAAGCCCATCATCGACGCCGCCATCAACCTGCAAAGCCACAGCACCTCCAACGTCTGCACCTTCGCCCAGTACGGCGCCCTGGAAGCTCTGACCAGCCCCCTGTCGGCGGCGGCGGTGGAAAAAATGCGCCAAGAATTTTGGCAGCGGCGGGATCTGATGGTGCAGGGGATCCGCGCTCTGCCGGGGGTGACTTGCCCAGAGCCGGAGGGGGCATTCTACGTGTTTCTCAACATTGGCCAAACCGGCTTAAGTTCGGTGGAGTTCTGCCAACGGCTGCTCAAAGAACAGCAGGTGGCCGCCGTGCCGGGGGTGGCCTTCGGGGCAGATTCCTACATTCGCCTCTCCTATGCCGCCGATCGCACCACCCTGGAAAAAGGGCTGGAACGGCTGCACCACTTTCTCTCCTCCCTCTGAAAGGGAGAGACTCGAGGCCGCCGGCGCGCTGGAAGAGCAGCGGGATTGCATTAGAGGAGCCTCTCGATGATGAAAGAAGTAGACCTAGCCAAAGCCATCCAGCAGCGGCGCACTTTTGCCATTATTTCCCACCCCGATGCCGGGAAGACCACCCTTACGGAAAAGCTGTTGTTGTACGGGGGAGCCATTCAGGAGGCTGGGGCCGTGAAGGCCCGCCGCGCTCAAAAGCGGGTTACCTCCGACTGGATGGAACTGGAAAGACAGCGGGGCATTTCCATTACCTCGACCGTGTTGCAGTTTGACTACCGCAATATTCGCCTCAACTTGCTCGATACTCCCGGCCACCAAGACTTCAGCGAAGATACCTACCGCACCCTGGCGGCGGCTGATAACGCTGTGATGCTGGAAGATGCCGGCAAAGGGCTAGAACCCCAGACCCGCAAGCTGTTTGAAGTCTGTCAACTGCGGAAGCTGCCGATCTTCACCTTCATCAACAAGATGGATCGCCCCAGCCGGGATCCCTTGGAGCTAATGGACGAAATTGAGACTGAGCTCGGCCTCAAGCCCTATCCTGTAACCTGGCCGATTGGCTCAGGGGAGCGCTTTACAGCTTTGTTTGACCGACGCACACAGGAGTTTCATTTCTTTGAGCGGGTCTCGCGGGGACGGCTGCGGGCCAAAGAAATGGTCATCAAGCTGGGGGATCCGCAAATTGAAGACTTGATTGAAAAAGATCTCTATTACCAATTCAAAGAAGAGCTGGAGCTGTTGGATGGCCTCATGCCCAGCTTGGATCTCAAGCAGGTTCATGCTGGCAAGCAAACGCCGGTCTTTTTCGGCAGCGCCATGACCAATTTTGGGGTGGAGCTGTTTCTCAATGCGTTTCTGGAGTATTCTCTACCGCCAATGCCCCACGAGAGCACGGCAGGGCTGATCCCACCCGAACATCCTGAGTTTACCGGCTTTGTCTTTAAGCTGCAGGCCAATATGGATCCCCGCCACCGGGATCGCCTTGCTTTTGTGCGCATCTGCTCCGGTAAGTTCGAGAAGGACATGGTGGTCAACCATGCCCGCCTCAACCGCCCCATCCGCCTCTCCTATCCCCAAAAATTGTTTGCTCAAGAGCGCATCTCCATCGATGAAGCCTATCCTGGCGATGTCATCGGCCTCAACAACCCTGGCATCTTCAGGATTGGGGATACCCTCTACACCGGCCCGAAGTTGCGCTACGCCGGGATCCCCAGCTTTTCGCCGGAGCTGTTTGCCTATTTAAAAAATCCCAACCCCTCCAAGTTTAAACAGTTCCAGAAAGGGGTATCAGAGCTGCAGGAAGAGGGAGCGGTGCAGATGATGTACTCCCTCGACGAGTCCAAACGGGATCCGATTGTGGCCGCAGTGGGCCAGTTGCAGTTTGAGGTGCTGCAGTACCGCCTGGAACATGAGTACAACGTCGAAACCCGGCTGGAGATGCTGCCCTACACGCTGGCCCGCTGGGTAGAGAATGGCTGGGAAGTTCTGGGGAACATCCCCAGCCTGTTTAACACCCTTATCGTCAAAGACATTCAAGATAGGCCCGTTCTTCTCTTTAAAAACGAGTGGACCTTGCAGCAATTTATCAGCAGCAATCCCAAAATCAAGCTAAGCAAAATCGCCCCCCTTGAGGATCTCAGTCCAGAGTCCAATGGCAGCCCGTAGAGGCATTGTGAACGCCTCCCGCCACTCATCTTGTTGAGTAAACACAATTCACCAATACAGTACCAATACAGTGCGGAGCTTCCCGCCGATTGAGCTCAAGAGGGATCCCTGCTGCAGCTTGTGTCCACCAACCGGTGACTAGGCCGATTTGGATTTGGGGGATCCCAGGGCATCCAGGCCGTAGACGCGCCGCCACATTTGATCGGCCAGAGTGGCGGGCAGCAGCCGCATCAGCCCCAGCGCCAGCTTGCCGCCCGTAAAAGCGGTGTAGCGGTCGGAAGGGTGGGGATCCGTCATGGCTCTCAGGATCGGCTCCACCACCTTCTCCACCGGCCAGGCCATGTTGTTGAACGAGCTGGCCAGATCGGCAGTTTTGTCCAAGATCGCCTTGTAGGGGCCATTTGGGTTGACAACGGCGGCAAAGGTCTCTTCAGCCACGCGGCCAAACTCGGTGGCCACCGGCCCCGGCTCGATCAAGATAACCTTGATGCCAAAGGGGGCCACCTCCACCCGCAGGGCATCGCTGAGGGCCTCCACGGCAAACTTGGTGGCGTTGTAGACGCCGCTGAAGGGCATCGAGATCTGGCCAGCCACCGAGCTGAGGTTGAGGATGCGGCCACTGCCCCGCTCCCGCATCTGGGGCAAGAGGGCGCGGGTGAGGGCGTGCAGGCCAAACACGTTAACCTCAAACTGGCGCCGCATCGCCGCCACATCCACCTCTTCCACTGGTCCCATCTGGCCATAGCCGGCGTTGTTCACCAGGATATCCACCCGGCCAAAGTGATCCAGAGCCTTTTGGGCCAGCGCCTCCACCTGGGCCGTGTCGGCCATGTCGATGGGCACCACCAGCGCTTCTGTCCCCTGCTTCTCCACCAAGTCCTTGACGTTTTGTAGCAGCCTCTCTCGGCGGGCCGCCAGCACCAAGCGGGCCCCGCGTTTGGCCGCTTCCAGGGCAACGGCCTCTCCAATGCCGGCAGAGGCTCCGGTGATCAGCACCACTTGATTGGCGAGTGAAGGCATGGCTTTCTTCCCTGCAAACTTTTTCCATCCTAGAAGGATTTCCGGGATCCACGGAGAGAGGCGGCCTCGCTCGTTGGGCTGCGGTGTTGGATATTGGCAGGGCGCTGGGCCGCTGTTTCTGACTCAAGGGGTGCTCTGACAGAGGGATGGATCCCTGCGGCCCAGAAGCTGCTCAGATGGTTTTTTGCGCCCAGATTGCCAAGGGGGGCTGGGAAAAGCGATATGATTGAGGCACCACTCGCTGGGACAAACTCCCACGCTGGAGTGTACGCTTAAGCCGATGCTCGATGTCCTTGCCGCAGATACGAGGTGCAGTGACCGTAAGGTATTTCCGCAGGCGGGCTAGCCGAAGCCGATCTTCCTTGCCGGAGGAGCGCTGGGCTCTCGCCGAGGCTTGCTTGGATCGATTGCTCAGAGTGGCGGAAGCCAACCTAAGGGCCAATTCCGAGCTGCGCCAACAGCAGCAGGAGCAGCAGCGACAACTGGAGGCCGAGCGCCGCCACAGCGAAGCTCTGCGTGATGCCACCGCCGATTTGCGCACCAGCGTAATGGAGTTGCGAGAGGGGCAAGCCCTTTGGCAAAACCAGGTGGACGAGCTGCGTACCTGTTTGCGGGAGTTGCTTAGGGAACAGAGCGAGCTGGTGCGGATCATCGCCCAGCAGCAGCACATCCTGAAGGACTGTAAGGAAGTCATCCGCGCCATTCTGGAGCAAATGCGGGATGACCACCGCGACTTCCGCTCCGCCATCGGCATTTTGCTGGAGGAACTGCACCAAACTGTGCGCTGTTTGGTTCTCAAGTCAGGTGGCACTCTTCCCAAGCCTGTCCGCCATCCTGAAGCGCCAGAGGCGGATCCCGGCTCCCAGCCGACCGATTCTGCTTCGCTAGGGGATGGCTCTCTGTCCTAGCAGCCCAGGCTTCTGCCTTCCCCGAACGCTGCACGTGGCCTGCAGAGCTATCCAATCTCGCCCTCCGGCTGCGGCCAAAACAGGTGCAACTCCTTGACCCGTTCCCCCTTGACCAAGAGGGCTCCGCCACCCTCTCGCTCTTGCAGCGGGATTTCGGCAGGGGAGAAGGAGTACAGCCGTTCGGATTCGGTGAACAGATCCACTTGCAGAGAGGGATGGGCTTCTAGGTCAGCGGGCAAGCCGACCAAGCCCACCAGGGCATCCCCTTTGTCGGAAAAGCGAAAGGCCGTGACGCCCACCTTGCCCCGCTCCCCAGTTGGGATCTCGCCCAGAGGCAGCCGCTTCAGATAGCCCGACCGACTGGCCAAAATCAGGATCCCCTTGGGGGGCAGCAGCGCCATCCCCACCAGCTGCTCGGCACGTCCCAGGCGCAGGGCCGGTGTGCCCACAGCCCCTCGACCCATGAGTGGGATCTGCTCTGCCGGCAGGTGCAGTACCCGCCCGCCGGAGGTGGCGAGGACAACGCTACCGTCCTGCAGGCCGGGATCCCAAAGGGCCGCCCAGCCCAGCTCGTCCCCTTCTTTGAGTTTCAGGACGGTGGATCCCCGTTGGCTAAGGCCCATCAGCTCCGCCAGGGCCACCCGCTTGATCCGCCCCTGCCGGCTGAGCACCACCAGGCTGGCTTCGCCGGGAGAGTGCTCCGCACCACTGACGCGAACGGGATCCAGCGGGAAGGTGGCAACGATGGGTTCGGGACTGGGGAGAAGGGTGACCAGAGGTACCCCCCGCGAGGAGCCGGTGCTGAGGGGGATCCCTTCGCTGGGCACGGTGAAAGCTTTGCCGCTGGCGGTGAGCACCAAGATTTCCTGCTCTGGGGTCACGCATTCCAGGCCGACCAGAACATCTTCTCCCAATTCCCGTTGCGCCGGATTGCTGCGGGAGCGAGGCCCAGGCAGAGGCAGGCGGCGCACGTAGCCTTTGCGGGTAAGTTGCAGCAGGAAGCGGGTGTCTTCGCCGGCTTTGCCACTGGGGATCTGGGCCTGTTCTGCCTCCAGCTCGGCTTCCGAAAGGATCTGGGTACGGCGCCGGTCGGCAAAAGTTTTCTTCAAGTGGCGCAGCTCTTTTTTCAGGTAATTCAAGAGCTTGCGGCGATCTTCCAGCAGCCCCTGCAGCTCGGCGATGCGGGCCTGCAGCTCGGCCTGCTCCTGGTGCAGGCGCTCCCGCTCCAAGGTTGTCAGGCGGCGCAGGGGCATGGCCAAGATTGTCTCCGCCTGTTGGGGGGTGCAGCCCAGGCGAGTTTGCAGTTGGGCTTTGGCCGTGGCGCTATCGGGGGCTTGCCGCAGCAGGTCGATCACCCCCTCCAGATCGGCCAGGGCCAGCACCATCCCCGCCACCTCTTCGGCTTTGCGCTGTACCCGCTGCAGTTCGGCGCGAAACATCCGGTTGAGAGTGGCCTCGCGGAATTGCAAAAAGTGCTGCAAAATCTGCTTCAAGCTGAGCTGCTGGGGTTTTCCCTCCACCAGGGCCAACAGGATTACCCCAAAGGTGCTCTGCAGGGGGGTGAGCTTGTACAACTGCTGCAGAACTGCCTGCGGGTTGGCCTCCCGCTTCAGCTCCACCACCACGCGAATGCCGCTGCGATCCGACTCATCCCGCAAGTCGGCAATGCCGCTGAGGCGGTCTTGGGCAACCAACTCCGCCACTTTCTCGAGCCAGGCGGCTTTGTTCACCTGGTAGGGAAACTCGGTGATAACCAGGGCGGGCCGGCGGTGGCGTCCTCTGCCCGGCTGGATCTCCTCAAAGCGGACCACTCCCCGCAGGGTGATGGAGCCGCGCCCGCTGAGGTAGGCTTCGCGGATCCCTTGGCTATCAACGATTTGGCCGCCGGTGGGAAAGTCCGGCCCTGGGATCCAGCGCAACAGCTCTTCAGGGCTGAGATCGGGATGGTCGATCAAAGCCAGCAGGCCGTCCACGACTTCTCCCAGGTTGTGGGGCGGGATGTTGGTGGCCATGCCCACGGCAATGCCGGCAGAGCCGTTGAGGAGCAGGATGGGCAGGCGGGCCGGTAGAACGGTGGGCTCCGCCTGGGATCCGTCGAAATTGGGCAGAAAGTCCACAATTTCTTCGGAGATCCCCTGCAGAAGGGCTGTGTGGCTCAGCTCCGCCAGCCGACACTCGGTGTAGCGCATGGCCGCCGGCGGATCGTCGTCCACCGAGCCGAAGTTGCCGTGCCCCGCCACCAGGGGGTAGCGGCTGGAAAAGTCTTGCGCCATGCGCACTAGCGCGTCATAGACCGCCTGATCCCCGTGGGGGTGATATTTCCCCAGCACGTCCCCCACCACCCGCGCACACTTGCGGTAGGGGCGATCCGGCGTCAGGCCCAGCTCGTGCATGGCGTAGAGGATGCGGCGATGCACCGGCTTGAGGCCATCCCGCACATCCGGCAAGGCCCGCCCCACGATCACGCTCATGGCGTATTCCAGGTAGGAGCGTTGCATCTCCCCCTGCAAATCGGTAACGATCACCCGCCCTGAACGGGATCCCCCATCCGATCCAAATCCCAGTCCGTCGAGAGTGAGTTGCTGAGTCATGGCTCATTAGGAGCGGAACGCTTTCCAGGTTACTGTAGCTGTTTCCGCAGCTTTTGCGAGCTCACCCAGCCGCTGCCGTTTTTGAAATGGGGGGGTGTGGTGGCGGCTCCGCCGTGCTAAGTGTAGTCGGGGTGGATTTGGGTGTAACCATGGTTGAGAACTCCATTCGCTTTGGCACCGACGGCTGGCGAGCTGTGATTGCCGATGGCTTTACCTTTCAGAACTTGGGCATTGCCGCCCAGGCCAGCGCCCAGGTGTTGGCCCGCACCTATCCCGGCGCCGGGATCCTGATTGGCTACGACAACCGCTTTCTCTCAGAAAAATTTGCTGCCCACGCTGCCGAGGTGGTGGCCCGCTTGGGGATCCCGGTTTATCTCTCTGCCTGTGTGGCCCCGACACCGGCCTTTAGCTGGGCAGCCAAAGAGCGCGGCTGCCATGGCGCCTTGGTGATCACCGCCAGCCACAACCCGCCCCACTATTCCGGCCTCAAGGTCAAGGGGGGGTTTGGCGGCTCTGTGCCCCCGGAGGTCACTGCTGCCATCGAGCAGGAGCTGCACAACCTGCAACCTCTCGGATCCAACCCAGCCCCCATCGAAATCTGGGATCCCTGGCCCGGCTATCTGGCTCAGCTCAGTCGCTTTGTGGATCTGGAAAAGCTCAAAGGATCCCCGGCCAAGATCTGGGTGGATGTCATGTTTGGCTCTGGGGCTGGGGGCCTCAGGCGCCTCTTGGGAGAGAAGGTGATTGAATTGCAGGCGCGTCGGGATCCCCTATTTGGCGGCTTCTCACCGGAGCCGCTGCCGCAAAACCTACAGACCTCTGCCCAGATCATCGCGGCGGATCCCGCCCCGTTAAAAGTGGGTCTGGTCTTTGATGGCGACGCCGACCGCATTGCCGCCCTCGACGGGCAAGGCCGCTTTCTCAGCCCGCAGATCCTCATTCCCATCCTGATCGACCACTTGGCGGGGCGACGCGGCCTGCGGGGCGAAATCGTCAAAACCATCAGTGGCTCGGAGCTATTCGTGAAGGTGGCCGAGCGCTATGGCTTGCCGGTTACGGAAATGCCCGTGGGCTTTAAATACATTGCCGAGCGCATGATGACCACCCAGGTGTTGCTGGGGGGAGAAGAATCGGGCGGCATCGGCTATCTGGGCCACATCCCCGAACGGGATGCTCTTCTCTCTGCTCTGTACTTGATCGAGGCCGTCGCCGAAACCGGGCAAGATCTGGGCGACCTTTACCGAGCTTTGCAGGAACGGGAAGGATTCATCTCCGTCTATCAGCGCCGCGACCTGCACCTAGGGGATCAAAACCAACAAACCCAGCTATTCCAACGGCTACGGATGGATCCCCCCCTTGAGATCCTGGGGCAGAAGGTCATCAAGCATTTTGACAAAGACGGCCACAAGTTTACCCTTGCCGACGGCAGTTGGGTCATGATCCGCGGCAGCGGCACCGAGCCCCTGCTGCGGCTGTACTCAGAAGCCAGAACCTTGGAAGAAGTGAACCGTCTTCTCGATTGGGCAGATGGGCTGGTCAACAAAATTGCTTAGGGCTACGGGAGGACTCCCACAGCCCCTAGCTTGTTTGTGCGCGATGGCAGTTCAGAGCTTGCGC
>NZ_JANSIY010000038.1:0-2946 GCF_047462295.1 Synechococcus sp. H60.3
GTATCTCAGGTCTCTCCCGTAGCTCATAGCAATCGGCTTAGGTACCTAATATCGAAACTGGGCAGCGGGATATCCTTCGGTGAGAGATTCCGCACCTCATCTTCGGGGAAGCTTTGGAAAGGCAGGAGACTCTGGGAAACAATGGGAGAGGGAATCCCGCTCACAACTGGTTCTTCTCCGCTTGGACGGAGTCCTCGCTGTTTTCCCCCTTGCCCCAAATCTCACCGCATCTGCCGGCCATATGAACATAGCCCCAGACCCAACTGCCCCGCTTGCCCCTGCCGACTCCTTGCCGGAGCTGGATCCCGTCCTGCAACGCAAGTTCCACCAGCTTGTCCAAATCTTCGCCGAGATGGGGCGGGTCTTGGTGGCCTACTCAGGCGGGGTCGATAGCAGCCTGGTGGCCAAACTGGCCTGGGATCAGGTGGGGGAGCAGGCCCTGGCCGTCACCGCCGCTTCCCCGGCGCTGTTGCCTGAAGATCTGGAGGAGGCCATCCGGCAAGCCCAATACATCGGCATTCGCCACCAGATCGTCGAGACTCACGAGTTGCAGGATCCCCGCTACGCCGCCAACCCCGCCAACCGCTGCTACTTCTGCAAAAGCCACTTGCACGACACCCTGCGCCAGGTGGCTAAAACTCAGGGATACGACCACGTGGCAGATGGCCTTAACGCCGACGATCTGGCCGACTATCGACCGGGAGCGCAGGCGGCCCGAGAGCGCGGCGTGCGTTCTCCCTTGGCAGAGGTGGGGATGAGCAAGCTGGAGGTGCGGCAACTCTCTCGCCACCTGGGTCTGCCCTGGTGGAATAAACCGGCCCAGCCCTGCCTCAGCTCCCGCTTTCCCTATGGCGAGGCAATCACCGCCGAGAAGCTGCGGCGGGTGGGATTGGCAGAGCGCTATCTGCGCAGCTTGGGCTGGGAGCAGGTGCGCGTGCGCTCTGAGAAAGATACTGCCCGCATCGAACTGCCCCCTCATCAAATCGTGGAATTTGTGCAAAAAACCGATCTGGCAGCGCTGGTCAAGGCCCTGCAATCTTTTGGTTATCTCTACGTCAGTCTCGATTTGGAGGGCTACCGCAGCGGCAAGCTCAACCGCGCCCTCAACCCTGCCCCGCCAACAACGGGCTGAGCCAGCCTAGGGGCTTGGGCTGAAGTTTTGTGCCAGGTTTAGGGGAATATGAAAGGGTTTTGGTGGCTCTGGCTTTGCTTGGGGGTGTTTGGTCTGGCAACGGCTGCTCCTGCCTCAGCCCAGAAAGGCCGGGTGGCAGCTGCTCCGCCGGGGGATACGACTGACGCCCTTGCGGAGCGCACGTTACGGCTGCGCTCGGATCGCCAAACGTTCGACCAGCGGGCGCAGGTTTTCCTGGCCGAGGGCAACGTGGAGATGCGTCTGGGCCGCTCTGTGCTGCGGGCAGATCGCTTGCGCATCGAGCTGCAACAGCGGCGAGCGGTGGCCGAGGGCAACGTTTCCATCGAGTTGGATCAGCAGCGCATCCAGGGATCCCGGCTGGAATACGACTTTGGGCGGGAGCAGGGCTTTTTGGAAGAGGCCTTCGGGCAGGTGGATATTGGCCAGTTGCAGGCCAGCGGCTCTCCGGCGGCGGCCCTCTCGCCGCAGCGGCTGGTGCGCTTTCGCGCCGTTCGCATCCGCTTCGATGCCAACAACTGGGAAGGAGAGCAGGTGCGGCTGACCAATGACCCTCTCGATCCGCCAGAGCTGGAGATCCGCAGCCCGCGGGCGACCTCTACCTTGCAGGCGGATGGTTCCAGCCTGTTGATTGCCGAAGCTGGCCAACTGGTTTTCGACCAGGTCTTGTTTCTGCCCCTGCCCATTCGGCTGCGCTTTGACTCATTGAACCGTCAGCCTCCGGTCAGCATTTTCTACGATGACTTCGACCGGGAAGAGCTGCGGCGCGGCCTGATCCTGCAGGCCAACTTCGAGCTGCTGCAGGATCCCCATCTCAGCCTGGTGCTCTCCCCACAACTGTATCCGCAACGCCTTTGGGGCAGCGATCAAGGGATCCGCGATGGGATCGGGCTGCGGGCTGATTTTCGTTGGCGGCAACCGGAAGCCAATGCCCAAACCTCGCTGTTTGCCGAGCTGCGCGGGATCGTCTTCGAGGAGTTTGCCCGGCGCTTGCGGGCTCAGGTCGAACACCGCGTTACCACCGGCAACGGCGGCCAAGTCACCTACACCTATGCGTATCAGGAGCGTTTTTTCAGCGGGCGGCTGGGGTTCCAGATTGTGGAGAATCGCCTTGGTGCCAGCTACAGCTCGCCCACCCTCCGCCTCGGCAACACTGGCTTGGATTTCAGCTACCGCATAGCCGCCGACTACATCGACGCCCTGGGACAACTCGGCAACATCGACACCGATCCCGATCTGGCCTTGGCCAAGACCACCGAGCGCATCCAGCTCGCCCGACTGCAACTGGGGGCAGCCCTAACTCGTTCTTTTCCCCTCTGGCGACCCCCTAAGACGGCGTCGGATCCGCCGCCCCGCTTTTCCGCTTTGCCCATCGAACAGGGAATCTGGCTCAACACCGGCGTCAGCAGCAGCCAGTCGTTTTACTCCAATGGGCGCACCCAAAGCTATACTGCCGGCAGCATCGGCCTCGACGCGGTGATCGGGGCTTTTGCGGCCAATACCTTCGACTACACCAACCTGAGGGTGACCTACTCCAACGGTTTTTTGGCCGGAGCCTCGCCGTTTTTGTTTGACCGCATCACCACGCGGGAGCAGCTTGTTTTGGGCTTTTTACAGCAACTGTATGGTCCGTTGCGGGTAGGGGCAGAGACGACGGTGGATCTGCAGTCAGGCCAGCAGGTGGACATCACCTACCGCCTGGGTTACGACCGCCGCACCTATGGATTTAGCTTGCAATACAATCCGGTGCGCCAGTCAGGGGCTCTGGAGCTGCGGGTGGAGGGCCTGAACTGGGA
>NZ_JANSIY010000038.1:3046-9240 GCF_047462295.1 Synechococcus sp. H60.3
GGGCAGCGGCTGCTGTTCGAGGCGGTGCCAGGAGCCAAGCTGGAGATCCATACGGGCATGATGGCCAGCTCCATCTTGACGGATATCATCCCCTGCGAAAAGCTGCGCGTACGAGAAACGGAGCCGCTGACGGTGGTCGCTTAGGTTTCCAGGCCGCAGAGCAGAACCTAGGTCTTGTGGCTTTGCTGCTTCTCCTCTTCCCCTGTCGGAGTAGGGGAAGGCTGGGGTGAGGGGCGAGGCTTGGGCGGCAACGGGATATCGAGGAAGCGGGCGCTCAACCGCACCGGGCTGGTCTCGCGCCGCTGCGGCAGCCACGGGATCCCCAGCCAACGGGCCGTGAGCTCCAGCAAGCCGGGGGGCAACGTCGGCGTAGGGGTGGGCGTTGGCGGCGGCGTGGGATAGAGATCCAAGCGCGGGGGGCGCGGGGTGCTGACCCGGAAAGCATCAGGGGGCGGCTGGGTCAGCGGCACGTTGGGATCCCCGCACCCCAGCAGGCCCAAACCCAGCAGGATGTACAGCGCTGCGGTGCCTCTGCTTCTCATAAACGAGCTGCCGAACATCGACCCACCAGACTATCACTGGGATCCCAGGACTCTGAGGCGGCTTTGCAAATCTGCCTCCAGGGCAGATAGCTCGCGGGCCATGGTTACGTAGCGGTTGGCAGTCAAGTTTTTGGCGACAAATTGTTCCAACAGTTGCTGATCCCGGGCAACCATTTGGTTGAGATACTGAGCTACGGAGGCTTGTGGATTCTCGATTAAAGCTCTGCACACCTGCAGCGCCATTACCAGTTGGGCCCGCACCTGCAAAAAGAGCGACTGGATATACCTCTGCTCGGCCTCACTCAGTTGGCGAAAATCTCGCCAATACTGGCCCCCCTCCAGCGACTGTTGTAGCTCTTGCACCCAGCGGTTGTACTCTTTTACCTTGCGAGCTAAGTCGCTGGCAAACTCCATGATCTTGGGTGAGCTACTGAGGAGATGGGCCTCTTGCCAGCGCTGGCGGATGCGGCGCAGGCTCTGCTGTAGCTCCAGGCTGGCCCACAATAGCCCCAGCAAAACCACCCCCAGCAACAGGACGGCTGCTGCATACAGCAGCCAATAGCCGGGATCCCGCATCCCCAAGAAGATCACCAGAGCAATCACCAACAGGCAGAGGGCCAGCATGCCCCAGAAGCGCAGTTGCTGTTGTTGCAGGCGCAGGTACTCTCCCCTCAGGCCAAAAGCCTCACAGGAAGCCTCCAGATCCGCGTCCATGATCTGGCGAAACTCTTCTGCAGAGATCGGCTCAGCAGTGATCATTGAAGGCCCTCTCAACGCAACCTGGGTGAGCGGACTGAAGTGCAGCTCCTCAGGATTTGCCCTGCCAATTCCGCGCGGCTTCCGTACTCTCCTCCAGCGGCTCCAGCACCTCGCTGGCTGGAACTACCATCAGCCCGTAGCCCCCTTCGCGACAAAAATCAACGATCTCCTGGGTATCAAAGCGCTCGGCCACCGGCTTGGGCAGCCCCTGCTGGGCCAGCCTTTGGGCATATTTTTTCGCCCCGAAGGCGCTCTCAAACGCAATAACAATGTCCTGCCCCCCGATCTGGCGTGTGCAGATCCCCTCTTGGCCATTGGCTTGGTAAAGCAGCACGATGACCTGGGGGGGTAAGTCTTCTGGGCTAGCCCAAGCCAACTCCTTCTCAGCCTGGGATCCGCCGCTGAGCAACACATCCCGTGCCTCGTTGAGCCGCGCCAGTTGCGCCTCCAGCAAGGGTCTTTGCCGTTCGTCCTCCAGCTCCAAGAGGGCGGTACTGAGGGTTTGATATTCTCGCAACCATTTCCTCCGGATCTCCCGTTCGCTGGCATCCGACGGCAGGTTGAGAACTTGGAGGGCCTCGGTGGTGTCCATCGACAGCCTCTGCTCTGATTGAGAGGAACGTAACTGTCCACAGTCTAGACTAACCGCTCTGGGAACCTTGAGAGGGGGACTCTTCCAGGGATCCCCGGCACTGTCAGCCGGTCGTTGGGCAGGAAGCCGAACCGCTGAACAATTCCCCTTGCGCCACGTTCGAGATGCCGCCAGCGGGGTGGGCAGCTATCGCGATCCCTTTTTGTGCCTGGATCTCAGGCGAGCACCTTGGCTAGCCGAGGCCCTTGGCCAACTGGATAGGCAAATCGGTCAGAGCGGCAAAGAATGGTGTGGCACAGCAAGTAGAGGTTGCCTGCCAGCAGCTACTGCAAGTTGTGAAAGAATCGCTGCTCTACCGCTGCGCGGGAGCAAGCTAGCAGGGCTGCAGAGAACGTCAAGGTTAATTCTCAGTTAAGAAAAAAGCCGTTGCGGGGTGTAATCTAGCTGCATCTATGAGAAGATGGTAAAGCTGTGCTTTTTGTTCGCACGGCTTCGGTAGTCTATCTGGCCAATTAGGGGATAGTATGCTGCACACACTATCTGGCCAATTAGGGGATAGGTCTCTGGCTCTGATTGGGATCCACTGCATCCTAGAGCTTTACGACTGCCCGGCCAAACTTCTGGATGATGTCTCCCTTGTGCAACAGGCCTTGCGGGAGGCAGCAAGACGCTCCAACTCCACCCTCTTGGGTGAGCTTTGCCATCCATTTGAGCCACAGGGGATCACGGCGCTGGCCCTTTTGGGAGAATCCCATATCTCCATTCACACCTGGCCCGAAGCGGGCTATGCAGCGGTGGATGTGTTCACCTGTGGTCGCCACACGCGGCCCGAAGCAGCCTGTGAATACTTGATCCAGGTGTTTCAAGCGCGGCGGCATTCGCTGCGCAAGCTGCCTCGCCGAACCACGGATGCGGTACCTGTTGAAGAGATGGCGGATTTTCCCGAAGCGCTGAGCTGTGAAACGGCCAGACGAAGGCGCTGAGATCCCGCCGCTTTTTGTAAGGGGTTCTATGAACATCCCAAAGAGCTTCTTCTGGGCACAGGAGTACTTCACCCCCTGGGACTACACTGCCCGTGCCATCACGCGCATTCTGGCCTACCGAAAAACCCCTTTTCAGGAGATGCTTATCGCCGAGACGGGAGCCTACGGCAAGGGCCTGATGCTGGATGGCCACTGGCAGTCCACCACCGTGGACGAATTCCTGTACCACGAGGCTCTGGTTCACCCGGCCCTGGTGCAGGTCGTCCAGGCGGGTGGGATCCCGCGGCGAGTGTTGATATTGGGCGGTGCGGAGGGGGCGACGCTGCGGGAGGTGCTGCGTTGGCGCTCGGTGGAGCAGGTGGTGATGGTGGACATCGACGGGGAGGTGGTGGAGGCCTGTCGAGAGCATCTGCCGGAAATGCACCAAGGATCCTTTGAAGATCCGCGTGTGCAGGTCGTGATTGCCGATGCTTTCGACTTTCTCCACCGGACAGAGCCGGTTTGGGATGTCATCCTCTCCGACCTATCGGATCCTGTTGAAGCTGGCCCGGCCTACCGCCTCTTTACCCAGGAGTTTTTTTGCCAGATCCACTCGAAGTTGCGGCCCGCTGGGGCTTTTGTCATCCAAGCTGGGCCGACGGGGCCGGTAGAGTTGTGGCAGCACACTCGCATCGTTCACACCCTGAAAACGGTGTTTGCTGCTGTGCAGCCCTACGCTATCTACGCCCCCACCTACGGCGGGCCGCTGGGGTTTGCCCTGGCAGCCCAGGATCCCATCTCTTCCAGGCCGGAGCCCGAACAGGTGGATCAGATCCTGGCCCAACACCTGGATCCCGCCCGCGGAGCGCTGCGCTTCATCGATGGCATCACCCTCCTGGGACTCTACCAGGTTCCCGCCCACCTGCGCCGCGCCATTGCTGCTGAGACCACCGTCTACACCCTAGACAACCCTCCTCAGGTTGATTAATGGGATCCTGAGGTATTTGTCTTCGGTGCCATAACTTGGTAGATTCGTGAGCAGCCGAATTTCGCTTCCCTGATGAAAGTCCTGGTTATTGGTGGTGACGGATACTGTGGCTGGGCAACGGCCCTACACCTGTCCAACAGGGGCTATGAGGTGGCCATTCTTGATTCCTACGTGCGCCGCCTCTGGGATCTGCAGCTAGGGGTTTCTACCCTGACGCCCATTGCCCAGCTCGAACAGCGGGTGGATCGCTGGAAGGGGCTGACCGGCAAGGATATTCCCATTTTCGTTTGCGACGTCACCAACTACGAGGCCCTCATTTCTTGCATGCGTCGCTTTGAGCCGGAGGCCATTGTCCACTTTGGCGAGCAGCGCTCTGCTCCCTACTCGATGATTAGCCGCGAACATGCGGTGATGACCCAGGTCAACAATGTAGTGGGCACCCTGAACATCCTCTACGCCATCAAGGAGGAGTTTCCCGACTGCCACCTGGTGAAGCTGGGCACCATGGGTGAGTATGGCACCCCCAACATCGACATCGAGGAGGGGTACATCACCATCGAGCACAACGGCCGCAAGGACACCCTGCCCTATCCGAAGCAGCCGGGTTCCATGTATCACCTCTCCAAGGTGCACGACAGCCACAACATCCACTTCGCCTGCCGCGTCTGGGGCCTGCGCGCCACGGATCTCAACCAAGGAGTGGTGTACGGCGTGCTGACAGAAGAAACTGGCATGGATGAGGTGCTGATCAACCGCCTCGACTACGATGGCGTGTTCGGTACGGCTCTAAACCGCTTTTGCATTCAGGCGGCGGTGGGGCACCCACTGACGGTGTACGGCAAGGGGGGCCAAACCCGTGGCTTCCTGGATATCCGTGACACAGTGCGCTGTGTGGAGTTGGCCATCGCCCATCCCGCTGAGCCGGGCCAGTTTCGGGTGATGAACCAGTTTACGGAGCAATTTAGCGTGGAGCAACTGGCGCTGATGGTGCAAAAAGCCGGAGCCACCATGGGGCTGAAGGTGGAGATCAACTACCTAGAAAACCCCCGTGTCGAGCTGGAGGAGCACTACTACAACGCCAAAAATACCAAGCTCCTAGACCTGGGCCTACAGCCCCACTATCTGTCTGACTCCCTTTTGGACTCGCTGCTCAACTTTGCTCTCAAGTACAAAGACCGGGTGGATGTGCGGCAGATCCTGCCCAAGGTGAAGTGGAAAGGCTAACCCTTCAGGCAAGCTTGAGCTAGGCTTAGCCAGCCGCGGGCCAGGTTCTCCAGGTCATAGCCCCCTTCTAGGCCGAAGACGGTCTTGCAGGTCACCTCCTCCAGGCAAAGGCGGGCCATACGGCCAAAATCTTCCGGCTCCAGCAGCATGCTGGCCAAGGGATCCCCTTTGGCACAGTCAAAGCCCGCACTCACCAGCAGCAAATCCGGTTGGAAGGCTCGCAAGAAGGGCAAAACCTTCTCATCGAGAGCCTTTTTATAGGCCGACCAATCCGACCCAGCAGGCAGCGGCACATTGCAGAGGTTGCCGTGGATCCCGGTTTCCTGGGCCAAGCCCGTGCCGGGGTAGAGGGGGAACTGGTGGATGGAGGCATAGAGCAGTTGAGGGTGGCGCTCCACCACCGCCTGCGTGCCGTTGCCGTGATGCACATCCCAATCAAAAATTGCCACCCGCCTCACCCCCGGCTGATCCAGGGCCCAGAGGGCGGCAATGGCGGCGTTACTGAAGAGACAAAACCCCATTGCCCGTTCCGGCTCCGCGTGATGCCCCGGCGGGCGACACAGCACCAAAGCCGGCTGAGCTGCGGCCAAAACCGAGGCCGAAGCAGCAATCCAGGCTCCCACCGCCAAGCGCGCCGCCTCGAAGCTTGCTGCGGAAACGGAAGTATCTGCGTCGATGCGTCCCCCGCCCCTCGCGGCCAACTCGGCCACCTGTTGAATGTGCCAGCGCGGGTGAACCCGCTCCAGTTCCGCAAGATCGGCCAAGGGGGGATCCCGCCACTCCAGGCAGTCGGCAAAAGAAGCGCTGCGCAGCGCCTTGACAATGGCCTGCAGTCGAGCCGGGCGCTCGGGATGAAAGGGGCCGGTATCGTGGCGAAGAAAGGTCTCTGAATAGTAGACGGGCAACATACCAGGGCGAGGCAATGTTCTCGCAGTTTAGCCTAAGCCCGTGCTTCTCTACCCGTAAAAAGCTTCCGACATGGATCCCGCATAGGGGTCAACGCCAAAAGAAGCTTGTTGCAGCTTCTGCTTGACCACATCCCGCACTACCGAGCGGAGCAATTCCAGCTCAGAAGGGTTGAGCTGATCGTGGCTGGGACACTCATCGGGAGCCAGCCACATGTAAAC
>NZ_JANSIY010000038.1:9340-22017 GCF_047462295.1 Synechococcus sp. H60.3
ACTCGCTGGGCCTGGATCCAGAAAGATTCTAGGTCGTAGTAGTCTCTTTCCTCCTGCATGAGCACATGGACAATGAGATCGGCATAGTCGATCAGTATCCAGGAGCCTGACTCTTGACCTTCGATGCGGCGCGGACTCTGTTGCCACTCCTCCCAAACCTTTTCCTCAATTGCTCGGGCAATGGCCCGTACTTGCGTAAGCGAGTAGCCACTGATCAAAAGGAAGTAATCCGCCAACGTGGAAATTTGGGATACATCCAGCAAGATAATGTCGCCGCCTTTTTTTTCTTCCGCTGCGCGAGCTGCGGTCAACGCCATGCGATAGATGGGATCCCTGGCACGGGCAGGCATGGGCTGTAGCAACTAAAACCCTCCTGAAACGACTGAGTTGCTTTGGGACATAACCTTCTCTACATCCTTTCTATCTAAAGGATGCAGCAGAAAATGATTCCGAGTCATGAGGGTGCGCGGATGAACCACTTGATTCCGATCTAGCAAAAATTTTAGGCTCAAGTCACAGACTCCCACCACGGTTTTAGACAAATCTACAAAAGCCATCTGCCGCAACCGCTCCAATTCTGGGCTGCTGCCCCGATTCGGCTCCAGAGCATCGGCTACAAAAACCACACAGCTCAATGGATCCATGCCGGGGCGTCCCAGGGTGTGGTTGGCAATGGCCGCCAAGATCTCTGCATCCTGCACCTGAAATCGCTCCCGTGCCAGCAGGGATCCCACCTCGGCGTGGAGAATGTGGGGTTCGGCCCGCTCAATTTCGTCCAGCTCCCGTTCCTGAGCCACCCTTTGCAACAGTTGCTCCGGGGGGAAGGACTTGGCCAAGTCGTGCATCAGCCCTGCCCAAGCAGCTTTTTGCTCATCCAGCCCATAATGGATCGCCAGTTGCCGGGCCATCGCCTCTACCCCCAAAATGTGGCGAAGGCGAGGGGGAGGCACCTGCTCCTGGAGCCAGGCCAACACCTCTTCCCGTCGTAAGACTGGGCTAGTCATTTTGCAACTTCAGCACTGCCATAAACGCCTCTTGGGGCACCTCCACGGTTCCCACCGCCTTCATGCGCTTTTTCCCCTCCTTTTGCTTTTCCAAAAGTTTCCGCTTGCGGGTCACATCCCCCCCGTAGCACTTGGCCAGGACATTTTTGCGCAGGGCAGGAATGGTTTCGCGGGCTATCACCCGAGAGCCAATCGCTGCCTGAATGGGCACCTCAAATTGGTGGCGTGGGATCAGCTCGCGCAGCTTGGCTACTAGAGACCGGCCCACATAAAAAGCTTTGTCCCGATGCACGATTGTGGACAGAGAATCCACCACGTCCCCGTTGATTAGGATGTCCAAACGCACCAGATCGTCGGCGCGGTAACCCACCATTTGGTAATCCATACTGGCGTAGCCGCGGGTGCGAGATTTCAACTGGTCGAAGAAGTCGGTGACCACCTCCGCCAAAGGCAATTCGTACACCAACGTCGTGCGGCCCTGAGCCAGGTACCTCATATCCTTAAAGGTGCCGCGCTTGGTCTCGCACAGCTCCATCACCGTACCAACAAACTCCTCCGGCAGGATTACCTCCACCCGAACAATAGGCTCCTCGATGCTGACGCGCTCGTTAGGAGGAGGCAGCTTGCTGGGGTTATCTACGCGGATGACCGAGCCATCATTGAGGGTAACCTGGTATACCACTGTCGGAGCGGTAATCACCAAATCCAGGTTGTATTCCCGCTCCAGGCGCTCCTGCACCACCTCCATGTGCAACAGGCCCAGGAAACCACAGCGGAAGCCAAAGCCCATGGCAGGGGAAACTTCCGGCTCAAAGTAGAGGGCAGCATCGTTGAGCTTCAGTTTTTCCAGAGCTTCTTTGAGTTCGGCGTATTGATCGGAGTTGCTGGGGAAGAGGCCGCAGAAGACCATCGGCTTGGCTTCTTTGTAGCCCGGCAGAGGTTCAGAGGCCCTGCGATGGACAAGCGTGATAGTATCCCCAACACGGGCGTGCTCGACACTTTTGATGGCGGCGGCAATGTAGCCCACTTCCCCCGCATGGAGAGACTCAACCGGCTCTTGATGGGGGCGCATCACCCCTAGCTCGGTAATTTCGTACTCCCGACCGGAGGCCATGAAGCAGATCTTATCCCCCGTTTTCACCTCCCCATCCATGATGCGCACATAGACAATCACGCCGCGATAGGAGTCGTAGTAGCTATCGAAAATCAAAGCCCGCAAGGGATCCGCCACCGTATCCTGCGGCGGGGGCACCCGCTGCACGATTGCCTCTAAGATCTCTTGGATGCCGATGCCCATTTTGGCAGAAGCCAGGATCGCCCCGCTGCAATCGAGGCCGATCACCTGTTCAATTTCGGCGATGACCCGCTCCGGCTCCGCCCCCGGCAGGTCAATTTTGTTGATGACCGGAATGATTTCCAGGTTGTTCTCCAGGGCCAGATAGACGTTGGCCAGGGTCTGCGCTTCCACACCTTGAGAGGCATCCACCACCAGCAGCGCCCCTTCGCAGGCTGCTAGGGAGCGGGAGACTTCGTAGGTAAAGTCCACGTGCCCCGGCGTATCGATGAGGTTGAGGACATAGTCCTGGCCGTCTTGGGCGCGGTAGTTCATGCGGGCCGCCTGCAGCTTGATGGTGATGCCCCGCTCCCGCTCCAGTTCCATGCTGTCTAGAAGCTGCGGCTTCATCTCGCGGGCTGAAACGGTGCCGGTTTCTTGCAGGAGCCGGTCGGCCAGGGTGGATTTGCCGTGGTCGATGTGGGCGATGATGGAAAAGTTGCGAATGCGGGAGACGGGAACGTCGGTCATAAGAACCTGTCAGGGCAAAGATTTTTTACAATGCTAGCCTCTTTGGCTCTCTGCCCAGGTCAAGGTTGTCCAGAAGTTAACCGGCAAGGAGGAAGATAGAGTCGTTTCAAACCAGATTAAGACACTTTGCCGCCGACCCGCCTTCACCCTCGGCCCCTCTCCCATCCCTCACCCCCGGCCCCTCTCCCAGAGGGAGAGGGGAGTTAGAGCGACAGCATTGCGTAGTAATAACGAGGTGGAGAAGTGTTTCATTGCTATTTGATAATGACTATAACAACCCTTCTGACGGTTGCCAGAGCAACTTAAAGCGGCTGGGACAGCTTTTCCCGGCAACGCCGACTATGGTCGATGTAACGGATGGGGCGCTCGCGTGGCAGCAATCTTACTCAGCAGATTTTCCCTCAAGGCGGAGAAACCAGAAGGAACTCAGATGAGTTGTGGCAACTCCGCCAGGGAGCTGTGGGGCCGGCTCGACAGCAGAGGGATCGGCCCAGAATCTCGGCCTTACTTGTCTAGCTTCTCGATGTAGGGGCGAATGTCGTTGAGGTCGATGTAGCGATCGGTGGCGTTGCGCAGCTCGCGGGCAATCATTCCTTCGGTGGAGACGACGGTAATCAAGGTGTTTTTGGAGCGCAACAGCTCGACGGCCCGCTCAAAATCGCCATCGCCGCTAAACAAGATGATCCTGTCGTATTGCCCAACCGTGTTGAACATATCGATAACGATCTCGATATCCAGGTTGGCCTTCTGGAAGTAGCGGCCGGAGTCTTCGTCTCGATATTCTTTGAGGATCTTGGTGCGCACCGTGAAACCCAAGCTGATCAGAGCATCTCGAAAGGCCCTTTGATCGTTGGGATCCTTGATGCCGGTGTACCAAAATGCGTTGACTAGCTCGACGTTGGGCTGGGATCTAACAAAATAATCCAAGACTCGGCGCGGGTCGAAAAACCAGCCATTTTTTTGTTGGGCATAAAACATATTGTTCCCATCAATAAAGATGGAAACCCGCGTGACGGGATGGCGAAACATAAAGATTTTTCCGGGAATATAAGGTGGACTGGTCAGGAAAAGAGGGTGAAAACGAGAGTGTCGATTATCCTAAGGTAAGGGCGGCCATGGTAGGCCAGCGCCTGCTGATGCCAATCCCTCATCATAGCGAAAACAGGGATCTTTTTCCCTAGCCATTAGACCGGGTGCCTTTGGAGATCAGAGTGGGTTCCGGCTGCCCTAGGGCATAGCTGGAGCCGGGGCGATCGGCTTGGCTGACGTACAGCTCTGCCAATTGTCGGGCCAGGTTGCGGATGCGCCCAATGTAGAGGGTGCGCTCGGCCACGGCAATGACGCCGCGGGCATCGAGCAGGTTGAAGGTATGGGAGCACTTGAGCACATAGTCGTAGGCGGGCAGGAGTAGCGACACCGCCAGCCGATCGGGAAGCACCTGTTTCTGCAGCTTCTGCTGCGTGGTTTCAATCAAGCGCTTGGCTTCAGCTTCGTAGAGGCGGAACAGCTCCAGCAGCATCTCGGGATCCGAATACTCGAAGTTGTAGTAGGACTGCTCCACCTCATTTTGGAAATAGATTTGCCCATAGGTAATCCGGCCCAGGGAAGGGTGCTCACTCCAGCAGAGATCGAAAACCGAATCCACCCCCTGCAGGTACATGGCCAGGCGCTCCAGTCCATAGGTAATCTCTACAGAAACCGGGTGGCAATCCTGCCCGCCCACCTGTTGAAAGTAGGTGAACTGGGTTACCTCCATGCCGTCCAGCCACACTTCCCAGCCCACCCCCCAGGCACCCAGGGTAGGGGATTCCCAGTCGTCTTCCACAAAGCGAATGTCATGCTCTGCCGGATTGATGCCCAAAGCCCGCAGGCTGTCTAGGTACACCTCTTGGATGTCGTCGGGGGAAGGCTTGATCAGAACCTGGTACTGAAAGTAGTGCTGCAGGCGGTTGGGATTTTGGCCGTAGCGCCCGTCGGTGGGGCGACGACAAGGTTCGACATAGGCCACCCGCCAGGGATCCGGCCCCAGGGCACGCAAAAACGTGTGGGGGCTCATGGTGCCGGCGCCTTTTTCCAGGTCGTAGGGCTGCAGGATGAGGCAGCCTTGTTCCCCCCAAAACTGCTGCAGGCGAAAGATCAAGTCCTGAAAGGTGTGGGCTGACATGACAAGGGCTGGGCAAAGCTACCCTATCCTACCAATCTCCCCCGCTCAGTCGATCAGCTCTTCTTCTCGATCGGCTGAATCTGAGTAGTCCCACTCGATGGGGGGCATTTGGTCGAAGGCCTGTTTGAGGGCGCTCTCCCAGAGCTTGCGCATCTTGGCCAGGTAGGGATCCCCGGTGCGCAGGCGCAGGCGATGGGTAACTTTGAACTGATTGGCCGGCACCATCACCAGGTCGATGGGGGGGCCGACAGAGATGTTGGACTTCATGGTGGAGTCGATGGAGAGGAGGGCACATTTGGCTGCATCCTCCAGGGGGGTTTCGTAGGAGAGGGTGCGATCCAAGATGGGCTTGCCGTATTTGGTTTCCCCCACCTGCAAAAAAGGCGTTTCTGGGGTGGCCTGGATGCAGTTGCCCTGGCTGTAGATCAAGAAGAGGGCCGGCTCCTCACCGCGGATCTGTCCTCCCAACAGGAAGCTGCACTGGGCGTCGATGCCGTCTTTTTCCAGCCAGGGTCGGTCTTGCTCTTGGATGTGGCGGATTTTGGATCCCAGGTAGCGGGCCACGTCGTAGAGATGGGGCAGGGTGTGGAGATTGGGGCTTTCCTGCTGGCGCAGATCCCGCTGCACTTCCGTTAAAACGCTCTGGGTAATGGACAGGTTGCCGGAGGTGCAAATTAAGATTACCCGTTCTTCGGGCAGGGAAAAGTCGAACAGCTTTTGGTAGGTGGAGACGTAATCGACGCCGGCGTTGGTGCGGGAATCTGCCGCCATCACCAAGCCAAAACGGGTGAGGATGCCAAGACAGTAGGTCATGGGAACGATTGGCTCGGCCTTCTGATTGTAGAGGGTTGTAGAGGGTCAGGAGAGAGCGAATCCAATTTTGTGGCGGATTTCCTCCCGCAGGCGGGCGGTGATCGAGGCTTCGTCCAAATCGGCCAAAATCTGGGCTATGGCGGCTTTGGGCCCCTCCGGCCCCCAACTGGCTCCCTGGGCCAGGTAGCGACGGGCCGCCTCCCCGATGGCGTAGCAGGAAAATCCGGCCAACACCGCTTGCGTCAGGGCCACCGACCCGTAGGCCCCTAGGGAGAATCCCCCCAGCAGGGTTTTCAGGGATCCCAGCCCCAACAGCGCCACCCATTCTCCCGCCCCCAGGCTGAGCATGCTGAGGACGATCTTCTGCAGCAGTTGGGCGGCTCCCGCAGTGCTCATGGGCCAGCCATACAGGCGGGACAAGCGCAGGATGAGAGCAATATCCAGGGCCAGTCCTCCCAAGGTGTCGAGCAGGGTAACGGGGTTGAGGGCAACAGCCAGCGCCTTGGTGCGGGCAGCAGCGGCGATGAGCTCTTGGGCCTGCTGGGCACGGCTTTGCAGCTTGCGCTCAATCACCTGCTGGTTGACGCGATCGGCAAACAGGAGAGCATTGAGGGCCAGCAGGGAACGCCCCTCCCGATGCAAGACTTCCAAGATTTTCAGGCGCAGAGCATCCACTTGGGGGGGGCCGATCTCCATCTCCACGCCAAAGCTGCCATCTGGCCTCTGCACCAGGCGCGGCACCCGCGGCGAGGCCGCCACCATGACAATCTCGTTGGGAGAAAGAAGCTGCCGCACCCGCTCGTTGCGGATCTTGTCGTAGATGGCCTGGCGATCCGCCTCTGGGTACTGGTCGATTTTGTTGAACACCAGCAGCATGGGCTTGCCCGCCTCCCGCAGCGTCGCTAGGGCCTCAAACTCCACCCGCGTCAGATCCCCGCAGACAACAAACAGGATCAGATCCGACCGCTGCGCCACCTCTTGGGCCAGCCGCGCCCGCTCCTCGCCGTCCACCTCATCGAGGCCGGGAGTGTCGATCAGCTCCAGACGGGATCCCTGCCAGTGGCTGACCTGAACCGACTGCACCGAGGCCGGCAGCAGGCGGGATCCCTGCAGGGCTGCTGCAGCCAAGGGGGGTTGGGGACGGGTTTCCCAACTGATGTTCCAAACGGCAGCTCGATGGGTACGGGTGACGCCATGGGTTGGCCCCGTCTCGAACACCGGCTCGCCCAACAGGGCATTGAGCAGGGAGGACTTGCCCCGCCCCACCAGGCCAAAGGCGGCGATGTGGATGACCTCGGTTTCTAGCTTGTCCAAGAGCGCTTGCAAGTTCTCCAGCTCCCTCTCTAGGCCCACGATCTCTTGGGGGCGCAGATCCAGTTGGGCCACCCACTGGCGCAGGCTGCGCTTGGCTTGCTGGTAGTTGAGGTCATCTTCTAGGGTGTTGCGGCGAGCCATGGCCGTAGCGCTCAATAGCAGTGGAGAACAGCCCAGCGGGGGCGGGTGTCAACCCTCAACGACAACGATCGACGACAGGCAGAAAAGCTAATCTCAAAGAAAGGCAGTTGGCCTTGCCGAGATCTGCAACTTCAAAAATAACGTTAAAACTAACGTTGAGAACCGAGAGTTCGCGACAGGAGGTTTTTCATGCCCAGGGCCATCTGGAACGGGGTGGTGGTGGCGGAGACCGACCGCTACGAAACCGTGGAAGGCAACATCTATTTTCCGCCGGAATCTTTGCGGCGGGAATACTTTCAGCCCAGCTCCACCCACACCACCTGCCCCTGGAAAGGACAAGCCAGCTACTACACCCTCGTGGTCAACGGCCAGGAGAACAAAGATGCCGCCTGGTACTACCCGGATCCCAAGCCGGCGGCGGCCAACATCCGCGGCTACGTGGCCTTCTGGAAGGGCGTCAAGGTAGAACCCTAGCCGAGCCGAGTTGCCAACTGAGTATGATGGAGAAAAGTTGGAGGGGCAAGGCGATGCTGACCGATGGCCAGATCCCAGGCAGCCCAACCCGCTGGGCAAGCAGGTTGTGTTGGGCCGGATTGAGCCTCCTGTTGCTAGGTTGTGGCCCAGCAGGATTTCGCACGCCGCGCCCCACGCTCACCGGCAGCGGCCTCAACAGCATTTTCCCTGATGGGGAGCCTGCTTTCAGTGGCGATGGTCGCTACCTGGTGTTTTCCTCTGCCCGCAGCGGCAGCCAGGACATTTTTCTCTACGACACGGTGGAACAGCGGCTGGTGGACTTGCCCGGTCTGAATTCCAGCGATGTGGCCGCCACCTCGCCGGATATCAGCGCCGACGGTCGCTACATCGTCTATGTCTCCAATGCGCTGGGCAAGTCGGAGATTTTTCTCTACGACCGGCAAACCCGCCGCGTTGAGAATATCAGCAGCCGGGTGCCGGGGGATGTGCGCAACCCCACCATCAGTGGCGATGGCCGCTTTATCGCCTTTGAGAGCAACGGTCGTGGCCAGTGGCACATCGAGATTTTCGACCGCGGCCCGGCGGCGGCCACGCAGCCCTCTTTACCCGCCTCTTCCAACGCTGGCGATAACCCCTAGAGGGATCCCCCAGCTAGGATAGACTCCCCACCAAGAGCTGTTGCATGGTTCTTTCTCTGGCCCAGCGACTTCACCCTCTCCGCTCCAATGTCTTCGACCAAGTGGATCAGGCGAAGTGGGAGGCACGCCGCTCCGGCTTGGATGTCATCGACCTGTCTCTGGGATCCTCAGACCTGCCCCCGCCTCCCGAAGCTCTAGCAGCCATTCAATCGGCTTTGTCGGATCCCACCACCTACGGCTACACCCTATTTCACGACACGGCTGATTTCCGCGCCGCCTGTGCCAAGTGGTACCTGAGGAAGTTCGGCCTGGAGATCGACCCGGAAACGGAGGTGCTGCCGCTGATCGGATCCCAGCAGGGAACGGCCCTTCTACCGCTGGCCCTGCTCAATCCCGGGGATATTGCTTTGGTTACCGACCCCGGCTACCCCTCCCATGTGGGCGGGATCCATCTGGCGGGGGGGATCCCGTACTACCTGCCTCTACGGGTGGAAAACCGCTTCCTGCCCCAGTGGGACGAGATCCCGGCGGAGGTCTGTCGCCAGGCACGCCTCTTGGTGCTGAGCTATCCCCACAACCCCACCACCGCCACCGTCACCCCGGAGTTTTGGCAGGAAGCGCTGCAATTTTGTCGGCAGCACGACATCATCCTGGCCCATGACTTTCCCTATGTGGACTGGCGTTTCGACGGCCAGGTGGCTCCCTCGGCGCTGCAGGCGGATCCGGACAAGACCCGCACCATCGAGTTCTTTTCCCTCTCTAAGTCCTATCACATGGGGGGGTTCCGGGTGGCCTATGCCATCGGCAGCCGCGAGCTGATCCGAGCTTTGCGCCTGGTGAAGTCCACCATTGACTTCCACCCCTACCAGGGCATTCTGCGGGGGGCGGCGGCGGCCTTGGCGGCTCCCGATAGCTTTTTGGATCACTGGCGGCAGGTGTACCGCGAGCGGCGGGATATCGCCGTGGCGGCTCTGCACCGCATCGGCTGGCCCGTGCCCCTGCCGGAGGCCACCATGTACCTGTGGGCGCCTTTGCCGGAGTCCTACCGTGGTTCCTCGGCCCAGTTTTGTCTAGACTTGGTACGGGCCACAGGCGTTGCCCTGTCGCCAGGCTCTGGCTTTGGCCCCAGTGGCGAAGGCTATGTCCGCTTTGCCCTGGTGGCGGAGGGATCCCGGCTGGAGGAGGCGATAGGACGGATTGGGGAGTTTTTGTCCCAGTGCATTGCTTAGCCCTCACCCCCGGCCCCTTTCCCAGAAGGAGGGGGGAGTTAGAGCGGTGTGTTCGCGACAACGTTGCATAGCAACAACAAGGTAACGAACCGTCTCATTAATGACTGCAAAATAACAGCCGCAGTTTCCTTGCCGCAGCTTTTTCGAGTTTCATCAGGTTTTTTTTGCAGACGAGAGGGATCCCTGTTACGCAAAGGGTAATTGCAGCGGCTGCAGTCGGTGTTGCTGGAAAGCTCTGTACTGGGCAAGGATTGGCAAAGACTGTAGTCATGGGCTGTAGCCAACCAGCCTCGGCTAATCTGAGCCACCGTAGGAGTTTTGACACTCCCCCGGCTGAAGTTGGGGAAGGCTTACGCAGTCCACAGTTGGACTCGTAAAGGCGCTGTCAAGACGCCCCTAGACAGTTCCTAGAGACAAAGCCTCAAGGTTCCGCTTGCTTACTGGCTTTCGGTACTGTCCGGGTTTTTCACCGGGGTAGGTGCTGACTTAAGATTACAACATCATAATAACATTGGCGAGCATAACAACATTGGCGAGCATTGGCGAGCGACTCCAGTCGCTCGAAGGCTTTTCCGCCCCGCACTAAAGTAAAGTACGGGGCTACCGACCCACTCTGCTGTGTTGGCCGAGTTGGCTCCTGAGGGGCATGGAGAAGGAAACACTCGAGAGTTTTTTGTCCATCCGGGGGGTGATGGGGGTGGCGCTCCTGAGTCGGACAGGCCGCCCTTTTTTCTACCGCTCTTTTCAGAACTTGGACAGCCGGCAGCAGCAGGCCCTTGCCGAAGGGCTGTTTCAGGTTTTGCAGACCATGCCCCCAGGCCTTGACTACTTTGACTTTCAGTTCGCCGAGCAACGAGTCTTTGTCTACCCCTTAGGGCCGGAGTGGGTGTTGCTGGTGGCGGTCAATGACGAGCTGGTGATGCCGGTCTACACCTTGGCCGTCAACCGCCTGCGAGCCGAGCTGCAACAGGATACGCCGAAGGGCCTGGCCACCTTTCGCCTGTTGACCAGCCAGGCGGAGGCCGTCCGGAACCCTACCCAACCCAGCTCCACCCTAGCAGAAGGCAAGCCCACACCAAGGGAGGAGGCGACCCAGCCGGCAGCGACAGGCAGCCGCATGCAGATGGATGTCTTTGTGCAATCTCTCAATCGCCTCTGCCAGATCACAAGCGGCTATTTGGGCAAGGCAGTGATCGTCAACTATTGGAAGGCAGCGCGGCAGGAAGTGGTGGAACGCCAGGGATCCTCAGCCGAGTGGCTCAACCAGTTCGAGATCGAGCGCAGCGGCCAAATCCACTACCGGGGCACCCTCAAGGAGCTGGACGAATCTCAACAAAAGGTGCTGCGGGACTGGGTACTGGCTTTTTTCCGCCGCTGCGAAGAGGTGATCCACGACTTTCGCAATTTAATCAAATCGGCTGAATTGCGCTGGTAAAAGCAGAGGAAGCTGCTTTTCAAACAGCGTCCTCAAAGCGCCATGGCCGGTTCTTGGCCGCGGAAAATCCAGGCTAAGCTATGACCATAGCAGATCACCCCAGGTGCAGACGGGATCCCTGACCGAGGATGGCTCCTCTGGCCACCCCGAACCGGTGGAGTGAGGATCTGCTTTGCTACCGCGATGCCACCGGATCCCTCGCTACCATCTGCTTACGGCACGCTAGGCGAAGGAGTTGCCATGCTGAGAATCGTCACCCAGCTAACCGAGGCTGAAGCCGAGCTTAGACGGATCTCGGAGCGCACTCAGGCTGACCAGAACCTGCACCGTGAGGCCACTGTGCGGGAGATCCTGCAAGCAGTGCGCCGTCAGGGGGATCGCGCTCTACTGGCCTACACGGCTGAGTTTGACCAGGTGGAGTTAAGCGTGGCGGAGCTGAAGGTCTCGGGGGCGGAGCTGGAGGCGGCCTACCAGGCGGTATCGCCGCAACTGCTATCGGCCCTGCGCCTGGCCAAACAGCGCATTGAAGCCTTTCACCGGCAGCGGGTGCCCAGCAGTTGGGTGAGCTTTCCCGGCCCTGAGATCGTCTTGGGCAAGCAGTACCGCCCCGTGGACCGCGCCGGCCTCTACATTCCAGGAGGGCGGGCCGCCTATCCCAGCACCGTGTTGATGAACGCCATTCCGGCCAAGGTGGCGGGGGTGCCCGAGATTGTCATGGTGACCCCACCGGGATCGGACGGGCTGGGGGGCAAGGGGATCAGCCCGGCTATTTTGGTGGCCGCCCAAGAAGTGGGCATCCACACCATCTATCGCGTCGGCGGGGCCCAGGCCATTGCGGCGCTGGCCTATGGCACCGAGACCATCCCCAAGGTGGATGTAATCACCGGCCCCGGCAACATTTACGTGACTTTGGCCAAAAAGCTGGTATACGGCACGGTGGGGATCGACTCGCTGGCAGGGCCTTCCGAGGTGTTGATCATCGCCGACGAGAGCGCCAATCCCCTCTATGTTGCCGCCGATCTTCTGGCCCAGGCCGAGCATGATCCCCTGGCGGCGGCCGTTCTCCTCACCCCCGATCTCCAGTTGGCCCAACAGGTGCAGCAGGCGGTGGCGGCCCAACTGGAGACCCACCCCAATCGCCTGATGGTGGAAAAGGCGGTGGCCAACTACGGGCTCATCGCCGTAGTGCCGGATCTGGCGACAGCAGTCAACTTGTCCAACCAGTTCGCGCCGGAGCACCTGGAGCTGCAGGTGGCGGATCCCTGGGCCCTGCTGGATCCCATTCGCCATGCGGGGGCAATCTTCCTGGGGCACTACACTCCAGAGGCGGTGGGAGACTACCTGGCCGGGCCCAACCACACCTTGCCCACAGCGGGGGCGGCTCGCTACGCCTCAGCTCTAGGGGTAGAGACCTTCCTGAAGTACTCCAGCCTGATCCAATACGGCTCGGCAGCTTTGCAGGAGGTGGCTGGCGCGATCCAAGCTCTGGCACAAGCGGAGGGGCTGCCCGCCCATGGCCGCTCGGTGCAACTGCGCTTGGCCGAGGGGAGCTAGAGAGTTTGGCCTGGCCGCAGGTTGGGTGACGATGGCAGCTTCTGTCTGGCGAAAGGGGCGGTGGTGGAGAGGGGCTCTGTCTGCGGCCATGGGATCCCTGCTGTTGG
>NZ_JANSIY010000039.1:0-14546 GCF_047462295.1 Synechococcus sp. H60.3
CAACATGATTGCCCTTTTGGGGGTCGCTGTAAACCGGCCTGGAGGTCCGTGGTTGGCTTGCCAACTGCAGGGCTACCGTTCGCGTCAGCGGCGCGTAGCGCTTAAGCCCGCTCCGTACCGCTGAGCGGTCGGAGTCGGGTAGTTTACGAGGCTAAGTACCCCGACTGATCGTGTCAGCGGGCTTGGGGCTCTTGGTCAGCAATTGGCAGGAGTAGCAATGCCAGCCTCGCAACTGCAAGCTAGGCGCGAGACCAGCCTGGCCAAGCTTCGCAAGGAACGCCGGAGGGCAACCACTCGAAGGAGTTTGCATGAGGTCGCTACTGGCAAGCAGCTATGGCAAAATGCCAACTTGGGAGATTGCCAATTTTTGACGTTCAACGGTTGGAGGGCACGGCTCCTAACAGCGCCGTGTAATGGTGTGTGATGAAAGTCGGAGATCGAGTGCGGGTGCGTACCAGCGTGATCGTCTATCACCACCCGGAGCATCGCAATCAACCTTTTGACCTCAAAGGGATGGAGGGAGAAGTGACGGCTGTGATCCAAGACTGGAACGGTCGCCCGATCAGCGCTAATTTTCCCTTTCAGGTGCAGTTTGGGAATAAGTTCCGCGCCCATCTCCAGGCCGACGAGCTGGAGGTGATCGAGTCGAGCCCCTCCTCCGAGACTGCAGCCTAGGTGAGACCCAGCAGGGTACGGTTGGTTTCCAGGATCGGCTGGATCAAAGCAAACTCCGCGGGGGTGAGGTACTTGGCTATCACCTCTTGCAAGAAGCGGTAGGTGGCCTCACAACTGCGCTGGGTGCGGAAGGCCCGCATCAAGGTCTGAAACCAGTAGAGAAATCGCTCCTTGTAGCGCTGCTCATCGTCTAGGAGCATGGCCAAAGCTGAGAGACGCAAAACCCGCACCGTGTCAGCCTTCCATTTGTTGCTGAAGTCTTCTACTCCCCGCATGAGCAAGTAGGGATCCAAGGCCCGCAGCTTTGCCTCCACCTCGCGGATGATCTCGGCCTCCGCCTCCTGGATTTTGCGATAGGCGCCCAGGCGCAGCTCAAAGGAGGCCAGGTAGGTCTCCATGAACTGCATCTCTTCATCTCTGAGGTAGCGTCCGTCGGCAGCCAGGCTCAGTTGGCGCAGTTGAGTCAACATGGGGATTCCCTAGAAAACCAAGGAAAGAGGGGAAATGCCGCCCTTTCGCCCCCGATCCTAGCCGCAAGCCCGTTGACAAAAGTGCGCGATCCTACGGATCTTCGGCTATTCTCCCTAGCCTCTTAGCCGGGTTAATATTAATTAATAGTCTATCGTTGCAGGAATCCACTCGACCCCAGATGCCATCTGTGAGTTCGATAAAAAGCACCCTTTGGGAGGAAATGCTTCCGTGAGTCAGAAAGGTAAAAACAAAAAATGGAGAAGTGCCGGGTTGTATGCGTTGCTGGCCATTGTCTTGATCTCGCTGGCCACAACCTTCTTCGGCACCCGCCCGGCTGAGCGTCTGGAGATTAGCTACTCCGACCTAATGAGCCGCGTGGAACGGGGCGAGGTCAGCAAAGTCTTGGTCGAGATTGCCCCCGATGGCCGCCAAATCGCCATTGCCGAGGCGGAAATCAACAACCGCGCCACCCAAGTGCAGGTCAACCTGCCTCCCCTCACCCCCGATTTTGAGAACACCTTGCTTTCCCAAGGGGTGGAGCTGGCGGTGCGCCCGGTTCAGGAGGAGGGTCTGCTTGGGCGCATCCTCAGCACCTTCCTCTTGCCCGTCCTGCTGCTGCTTGGCCTGTTTTTCCTGCTGCGCCGAGCCCAGAACGGCCCTGGCAGCCAAGCGCTCAACTTCGGCAAGTCGAGGGCGCGGGTGCAGATGGAGCCAAAAACTCAGGTTACCTTCAACGATGTGGCCGGCGTTGACCAGGCCAAGCTGGAGCTGGCGGAGGTAGTGGACTTTTTGAAAAACCCTGAGCGGTACAACGCTCTAGGCGCTAGGATCCCGCGCGGGGTGTTGCTGGTTGGCCCCCCAGGTACGGGTAAAACCCTGTTGGCCCGTGCTGTGGCCGGAGAGGCGGGTGTGCCCTTCTTCTCCATTTCCGGTTCCGAGTTTGTGGAGATGTTTGTTGGGGTAGGGGCCTCGCGGGTGCGGGATCTGTTCGAGCAGGCCAAGCAAAATGCCCCTTGTATTGTCTTCATCGACGAAATCGATGCCGTGGGTCGGCAGCGGGGAGCCGGCTTGGGAGGTGGCAACGACGAGCGGGAGCAAACCCTGAACCAGTTGCTGACCGAGATGGACGGCTTTGAGGGCAACTCCGGCATCATCGTTATCGCCGCCACCAACCGCCCCGATGTGTTGGACGCGGCGCTGCTGCGGCCCGGTCGCTTTGACCGCCAAGTAACGGTGGATCGCCCTGACTTCCAGGGCCGCCTGGAGATCCTCAAAGTGCATGCCCGCGGCAAAACCCTGGCCGCCGATGTGGATCTGGAGAAATTGGCCCGCCGCACCCCTGGGTTTACCGGCGCAGACCTGGCCAACCTGCTCAACGAAGCGGCCATCCTGGCGGCCCGCCGCAACCTCACGGAGATCTCGATGGACGAGATCAACGACGCCGTGGATCGGGTGCTGGCTGGCCCAGAGAAGAAAGATCGCCTCATGAGCGAGCGGCGCAAGGAGCTGGTGGCCTACCACGAGGCAGGACACGCCCTGGTGGGATCCCTCTTGCCCAACTACGATCCCATTCAAAAGGTCACCATCATTCCCCGTGGCCAGGCAGGCGGCCTCACCTGGTTTATGCCTAGCGATGACGACATGGGCCTGACCACCCGTGCCCACTTGAAAAACATGATGACTGTTGCCCTGGGGGGCCGGGTGGCGGAGGAGGTCGTCTATGGCGAGGCGGAGGTGACCACGGGGGCAGCCAGCGACCTACAGCAGGTGGCCCGCATTGCCCGCAACATGGTCACCCGCTTTGGCATGAGTGACCGCCTAGGCAACGTGGCCCTGGGCCGCCAATATGGCAACATCTTCCTAGGCCGTGAGATTGCTGCCGAGCGGGATTTCTCTGAGGAGACGGCGGCCCTCATCGACGAAGAGGTGCGGCGGCTGGTGAATGAGGCCTACCAGCGGGCCACCTACCTGATCCGGGAAAACCGCGCCCTCTTGGATCGCATCGCCCGCCGCTTGGTGGAGGCCGAAACCATCGATGGAGAAGAGCTGCAGGCAATCATCGATAGCTCAGAGGTGGTGATGCTGCCGCCTGAGGAGGAGCCGGAGCCGCTGACCTTCCCGGTAACCCTCAACGCCAGCGCCTAGACCTGGGATCCCTGCCTTTCCCCTTGAGGAGGGCAGGGATCTCACTTTTTGCGTGATGATAGCCATCTCCCCTCTCCCTCTGGGAGAGGGGCTGGGGGTGAGGGCCATTCCTCTGGGAGAGGGGCTGGGGGATCCTAGCTGACCACAGCCGAACCTGAGAAAGTCCGGCTCACCTCTGCTTCCAGGGGCTGAGGCTCGTAGATTTTCAACACGTACTCAGCCACCATGCGGTCGGTGTTGAAAACCGGGTTGAGGGTGCGGATTGCTTCTTTCATGCGGGCAATCCAGCGGCGCGGGATCCCTTTTTCATCCCGGTCGTAGAACATGGGGATAATCTCGTATTCCAATACATCGTAGAGGGAGTTGGCGTCCAGATCGTCTTGGGTGGCTGGGTCCAGGCCTTCGATTTCTTGGCCGATGGCCCAGCCATTGCGGCCGTTGTAGCCTTCGGGCCACCAGCCATCCAAAACAGATAGGTTAAGCCCCCCGTTGAAGCCCACTTTTTGCCCGGAGGTGCCGGAGGCCTCCAGAGGACGCCGCGGGGTGTTGAGCCACAGATCCACTCCTTGGATCAAATTGCGGCTGACGTAGGCATCGTAATTCTCAATAAAGGCAACCCGGTGAGCCACCTCAGGTCGATTCGACCATTCCACCACCCGTTGGATCAGGCGCTTGCCTTCTTCGTCCCGCGGGTGCGCCTTGCCGGCAAAGATAATTTGCACGGGGTACTCTTTGTTGGTGAAGATGCGAGTGACGCGCTGCAAATTTCGCAGGATTAGATCTCCCCGCTTGTAGGTGCTAAAGCGCCGGGCAAACCCAATCGTCAAGATCTTGGGATCCAACAACTGGTTGACAGCCTGAATGCGCTCGTTGCTTTCGCCGCGGTTGCGCCGCGCCCGCAACACCCGATGACGGGTAAAAGACACCAACCGCTCGCGCAGGGCTTCCTTGCGCCGCCACAGCTCCTCATCGGGAATTTCTTCCACCTTGGCCCACAGCTCCGGATCCGATACCCGCTCCGGCCAGTCGGGACCCAGGTATTGGTCGTAGAGGTTCCAGAAGAGGGGGGCAACCCAGGTGCGGGCGTGAACCCCGTTGGTAATGGAGCCGATGGGCACCTCATCCACCGAGCGCTCGGGGTAGAGCACATGCCACATCTGGCGAGAGACGCGCCCATGTAACTTGCTCACCCCATTGGCTGCCCGCGCATAGCGCAAGGCCAGCACCGTCATGTTGAAGGGCTCCCAGGGATCCCCGCCGCGCCGCGCTCCCAGAGCCAAAAACTGCTCCCGCGTCAAGCCCAGTTGTGGCCAGAAAGAGGCAAAGAAGGCATCCATCTCGTTGGGGCTGAAAGCATCGTGGCCAGCCGGCACCGGCGTGTGAGTGGTGAACACACATTTCTCCCGCACCTTGGCCTCTGCTGCCTCAAAGGGCGTGCCCCGCGCCACCTCCTCTCGCAGCAGCTCCAGGGTCAAGAAGGCGGCATGCCCCTCGTTCATGTGATAGACCATGGGATCCAGGCCCAACTGGCGCAGCAGGCGCACCCCCCCGATGCCGAGGATACACTCCTGGGCAATGCGCGTATCGGTGCTGCCGCCGTAGAGATGGGCAGTAATCCAGCGGTCGATGGGATCATTCTCCGGCAGGTTGGTATCCAGCAGGAAGAGGGGCACCCGGCCCACATCCACCCGCCAGGCGTGTGCCTTCACCGGCCGCTGCCGCATTACCACTTCCACCAACAGAGGGCTGCCGTCCGGCTGCCGCACCAGCGTCAGGGGCAGCGATTCGAACTGAGAATCTTCGTAGAGCTCCCCTTGCCAGCCGCTGTTGTCCAGGCGCTGCTGGAAGTAGCCTTGGCGGTAGAGCAGTCCCACACCCACCAGCGGCACCCCCAGATCGGAGGCGGACTTGAGGTGATCGGCGGCCAACATGCCCAGGCCTCCGGAGTAGGTGGGCAAAGACTCGTGTAGGCCATACTCAGCGCAGAAGTAGGCAATGGGGCGCTGCCAGTCGTAGGTTTTCATGGTGCGTCTGGCCCAGGTATCCTCGGCCGCCATGTACTTGCGATAGGCCTGCACCATGCGATTGAGCGTGTTGAGGTAGTTGACGTCAGTAGCCAAGGCCGCCAAGCGTAAGTAAGAAACCTCCTCTAGCATGCGCACCGGGTTATGGGAGGTTTTTTCCCACAGGGTGGGATCCATTTCCCGAAAAATGGTGAGATGATCGGGGTTCCAAGTCCACCAATAGTTGCGGGCAATCTCGCACAAAGGGGTAAGCGCCTGCGGCAGCGCCGGGCAACGTTCAGGAAAAGCGGGGGCTAAGGTGGCAAGGGACATAGGGCAGATACCTGAGGTTAAAGCTATGGGCTCGAAAAAGAAGAGGTAGAGGTCGATCCCCGTAAACGTATCTCAATTAATAATTATTGAGTCGATCCTGAGGATCCGCAAAAGAGAATTCAAGATTTCTACAAAATCTTTGGGAGACGCAACTCAGCTTTTGCGGGGCTTTCCTCGATCTTGCCACAGTGGCGTGGAGCCCTCAAAGACAGCGACCACCAGCAGACCAGCTTTCGATTCCGCCGCACTCAAGAGATGGTGTGGCATCAGAGTTGACAAGATCTGCAGAACCCCACCGAACTCTCAGGAAACCTCTCCAGAGCAATCAAAATGTTGCTACCCACAAACCCTCAAAAACTACAGCTACTTTTGCTACCAATCGGTTATTTTCTGGGTCTTTTCCCGAAGTTGAGCTCTAGCGTCCCTCCACCACGGCCAGGCGGGTGTTGCGGTAGTAGTGGCTGAGGATCTGTTGGTAGGAGTAGTTTTGGCTGGCCAGGGCGGCAGCTCCCCACTGGCTCATGCCTACCCCGTGCCCGTAGCCGCGCCCTTGGATCTCGAAGAAAGCCGGGAAGGTTGCCGCAACAGGGGTCAGGCTGGCTGTGGTGGCCGTCTCCCCGCGGGGGCTGATGGCGATCATCGTGCTGCGCAACCCCAGGGCCCGCCGGAATTCGCTGCCGCTGACGTCTTTGCTGCCTTGGGATCCCAGCAGGCGCAGGGTGATGGCCCGTCCCCAAGGGGATCGGCGCAGGATCTCGACGGAGCGAATCGCCCCGATCCCGTCAGCCAACTGCTGGAGCTGTTGGGCAGAAATGGTAGCCGTCCAGCTAAACACGGGTGACTGCTGGTCGAAATCCGGCACCCCCTGCAAGTAGGGCCGCGACTCTAGCCAAACATTGCCGGCATCATCCGTGTGGCCGCCGCTGGAGGAGTGGAAAACCGCGTTGATCAACTGCCCCTGGTGGATAAGCACCTGGCCAGCCGTCTCGCGGGCTGCCGCTTGGGTGCGGTTGGATTCGGCAGCCACCCCTTTGTAAACCTGCCAATCGATGCCATTTCCCAAGTCGAAAGGCTGCTGGGAGCGACGACTGCGGTGGTAGAGGGCGTAGGTGCGGGAGGCCACCGCTTGGGCTTTGAGGGCCTCCATCGGGAAACGGTGCCCCATCTCGCTGCCCACCACGCTGGAAACGTAGTCCTCCAAGTCAACTTGGTTGATGGCGATCACCCCACTCTCGCCGGGGATCAGCTCCACCCAGCCGCGGTACCAGTTCTGGTCGATGAACACCAGCCCATCGGGGGTGGTGGGCTGTAGGTAAAGGCGTTCTCCCTGTTGGCCAGCCAAACTGACCGCCGAGCCTATCCGGCTGGCCTGCAGCGGCTGCATGGCCGGAACTTCGGCCAGTGGCCGTCCCTGGGCATCCAACAGGCGGGCCGGGGCAGAGCTGCCAAGCCTGACCTGCGGCTTGTTGATGGCAATCCCCACCCGCAGCAGCACCCGCGCCTGCACCGGGAAGGCCAAGCAGAGCCAGGCCCAGACCAGAAGGCCGATCCCCCTCAGCCAAGCCGAGGGCAGCGGAGACACAACCGGAGAGGAAAAGAGGGCTACACTCACACGTCACTCCTCTGGGTAGAGACCACCTATGAGCAGCGGATTCCATGCCCACCGATGGGGGAGGAAGGGATCCACCAGAAAATCTACAAAGCAAGGCCTGAGGAGGCAGATCTCAAAACCCACCCGAAACTCAAGCCGCTGCCTGTCCTAGGGGATCCCGGCCAGCCGCTCGCGTTAGCGGGCCGGAGGCCTTAGCCGATATGACAGTATCAAAAACCTCTCGCGGATGCACGACTTCAAGCCGACCTTTTTGTCGCCCAAGTTCCCCATTAGGTTGCCAGGGGGATCCCCCGCCGGCGGCTAAACCACTGCTGCAACAGGCGACGACACTCGGCCTCGCAAACCCCACCGATGACCTCTGGGCAATGGAAGCTGGCGGCAGAAGCGGGCACATTGAGCACGCTGCGCAGCGCGCCGGCCTTGGGATCGTCGGCACCGTAGATCACCTGGGCCAGCCGCGCTTGGCTAATCGCCCCCGCACACATGGGGCAGGGCTCCAGGGTCACGTATAGCCGACAGCCTTGCAACTGCCAGTTGCCCAGGCGCTGCCCCGCCTGCCGTAGGGCCAAAATCTCTGCGTGGGCCGTGGGATCCCGATCCCGTTCCCGCCGGTTGCCGCTCAGGGCCAACAACTCTTCCCCCGGCCCCACCACCAGAGCTGCCACCGGCACCTCCCCAGCTTCTCCTGCCCGCTCGGCTTCTCGCAGGGCCAACTGCATCCAGGCGCGGTGGCGCTGCCACGGATCCCGCCCCTGGGGCAACAAAGAGGGGAGCTTGCTCGAATTGCCGATCGTCATTGGGCGTTTGAGCACTGCCGTTGCCCGCCAGATTTGCTAAGTTGAGCCCAAAGCTCTCACCAATCTAGAGGAATGGGTGAGGGTGGGTAGAATAGACGTAAGGTTGGACTGGGCTGGCGTCAGTTGGCAGATTTGGCGCAGGTTCTTTCCATCTTCGCATTTGTTTTCTCGGCAATACGGCTTAGCTTTGGGAGGGATCATGGCGCGGCTTCTACGGCAAACACTTCTGGCAATGACTTTGTTTGGCGGCGGCGTTGCCTACGGGGTTTGGTTGTCCTCGCCAAGGGGGCAGGAATGGTTGCAGCAAACTCCTCTTGCCAGCTGGACGCGGCAGATCCACGAAGAAATGAGATCCCTTCTGCCCTCGTCGGTGTCCCGTCCCGCAGCCGAAGGTTCTGCTTCTCCTGCCGATGCCGTACATCCCTCCAACTTTATTGCCGCTGTTGCCCAAAAGGTCGGCCCAGCGGTGGTGCGCATCGACGCCACCCGCACCATAGCCAGCCCCATCGATCCCGAGCTGTTTAACCAGCCCCTGTTCCGCCGCTTCTTTGGGGGACAAATCCCGCAACTGCCGCAGGAGTTTCAGCAGGAAGGCACCGGATCCGGATTCATCATCGACGCCAACGGCCTCATCCTTACCAACGCCCACGTGGTGGAGGGTAGCGAGCGAGTGACGGTGCATCTGCTGGATGGGCGCACCTTTGAAGGGCAAGTCAAAGGCTCCGATCCGGTGACCGACATCGCCGTGATCCAGATCGAGGGCGAAAATCTGCCCACCGTTACCTTGGGCAACTCCGACCGGGTGCGGCCAGGAGATTGGGCCATCGCCATCGGCAACCCGCTGGGCCTGGACAACACCGTAACGGCGGGGATCATCAGCGCCGTCGGGCGCTCCTCTGGCCAAATTGGGGCCGCCAACAAGCGGGTGACGTTCCTGCAAACGGATGCGGCCATCAACCCCGGCAACTCGGGCGGCCCACTGCTGGATGCAGAAGGTCGGGTTATTGGAGTGAATACAGCTATTTTCCAGCGGGCCCAAGGGGTGGGCTTCGCCATTCCCATCAACCGCGCCATGGAAATTGCCGAGCGACTGATCCGCGATGGTCGGGTGGACCACGCCTTCCTGGGCATTCGCATGATTACCCTCGATCCCGATTTGGTGGCGCGCCTCAACCGCGACCCGGCCCGCCCCACCCCCCTGACGGTGCAAGAAGGGGTGTTGATCGGGCAGGTGATTCCCGGATCTCCCGCTGAGCAAATTGGCCTGCAGGAAGGGGATGTCATTGTCGAGATCGACGGCCAGGCCATTCGCGACGCCGAGCAGGTACAGCAGTTGGTGGAAGCCGCAGGGGTGGGTAAGAAGCTGACGCTGCGGGTCATCCGCGATGGGCAGGCGCGCACCTTCCAGGTGAAAACGGGGGTGCTGCCGGTGGGTTCTTGAGCAGGTAAGCTGGGATCCCGGCCCCGGCTAAAGCCATGGCAAGGCAAGCTCACCTTATTCTTAGCAAGCTCCCCTACGACGACTTAGCTTAATCGGTGGGAAGCGCTGCACTGTATTGGTGAATTGTGTTTACAGTCGTTTTAAACCAGGTGAAAACACCTTGCCGCCGATCCAAGCGCTTCGCGCCGCCGGCGCGCTTGCGACAGCGTTGCGTAGCAATAACGACGTAGAGAAACGTTTCGTTGCTATTTGAATTGAAATGACCATAATCCCTGAGCCGATAGAGCTGCCGCTGCGCTCGCCCCAACGAGCAGTTTTATGGACCGTCCATTTATTGATCCCCGTGACAGAATGGCCCTAGAGGCGGGGATTGAGGTCGCACATGGCTTGGGCAGTTGGCCAACACTTGCAGGGGGGGCGCTACCGCGTCGAGGCCGTTTTGGGGGAAGGGGGCTTCGGCATCACCTACCGAGCCTGGGATAGCGTCCGCGCTGACTATGTGGTTATCAAGGTCTTGAACGACAGCCTCCGCGAGGATCCCGACTATCCTCGCCTTCAGCAGAACTTCATGAACGAGGCGCTACAACTGGCCCGCTGCCGCCATCCCCATGTGGTGAAGGTGGAAGAGGTGATCTGGGAGCAAGATCGCTGGTGCATTGTGATGGAGTACATCCGTGGCCAGACTCTGCACCAGCTTTTGCGCCAAAAGGGATCGTTGCCTCTGCCGGAAGCCCTGCGCCTGACGCGGGAGGTGGGATCCGCCCTCATGGCTCTGCACGAACAGGGGATCCTGCACCGCGATGTGAAGCCGGCCAACATCCTAGTACGGGAGGGATCTGGGCAGGCGGTGTTGATCGACTTTGGCCTGGCGCGGACTTACACGCAGGGGCTCATCCAACGCCACACCTCCTATGGCACCGATGGCTACGCCCCCCTGGAGCAGTACGACAGCCTGCGCCGCCGCGGCGCCTTCACCGATGTCTACGCCTTGGCTGCCACCCTCTACACCCTGCTGACAGGGATGGTGCCCTTGTGCGCGCCGGTGCGGGCTACAGGCCGTCAGTTGGATCCTCCCCGCAGCCTCAACCCCAGTATTCCTGAAGAGGTGGAGGCCGCCATCCTCAAAGGGATGGCTCTCCACCCCGAGGATCGCCCGCAAACGGTAGCCGAGTGGCTGGCTCTGCTGCCGGCAGAGAAGCAGCCAGCTACCTTTGAGCCCGCCATCCGCACTCAAGAGCTGCGGGAACTGGAACGGCTTCTGGTCCAGCAGCAACCTCAAGATGAGCTGGAGCAGCTCCTGGCCCAGCACTCGGCAGAAGAGCTGGAGCGCCTGGTGGCACCCCCTACCCCTGCCACAGCAGAAAGGGAGGCAGGCTCCAGATCCCCAATTTTCCCTAAGGTCGGTCGAGAGGGATCCCTGCCTGCAACCCCCTCCTGGCCCGACTGGGTGGGAGAAGCGGCTCCTGCCCTGCAAGGGCTGTGGGATCGGCTGCAGGCCGGCCAGTGGGGGGAAGCCGATCGCTGGACGACGGCTTTGCTGCTTAAACTCAGTGGGCGCTCCCAGGTGGGCTTTTTCGATCCCAAGGATGTTGAAGCTTTCCCCTGCCCGATGCTGCGGCTAATCGACCAACTTTGGACGCAGGCCAGCCATGGACGCTTTGGCTTTACCGTCCAGAAGCAGCTCTGGCAGGAGTGTGACTCGGAGAAAAGGGGAGGGCTCAGCTTGAGATCCTTCTCGGCCTTGCCCCGCGAAGAGTGTATGGGAGAGAAAGTGGGCTGGCAGATCCAGGGCCGCTGGCTGGAGTACGGGGAGCTCAAAACCAACTTGGAAGCGCCCAAGGGCCATCTGCCGGTAGGCTTTTTCTGGGGCTACTCAGGTGGCTTACGCGCGGCGCTGCTGATGCTGGATCGGGCGGTACTGAAAAAGTTCAAAGCCTGCCTGTAAAAAACTCTTCTCTCCCTGGGATAGCAAACGGCGAAAAAAGGTGAGAGTATCCGCACCCTTCCTCAAGGAATTGGAGAGGATTGCTGGGCGCTCCCTCCTTTCTCCAAAAGGGAAGCTGCTCGAGGGTCTTCACGAACAGCCAGCCCCAGGTGAATCAGCGCTGTCTCAACGGTATTGACCTGCTCTGCTAGAGCTTTCCACCCTCTTGCTTTCACACCGTAGCGCTTGCCAAAGTAAGCCCGAGCAGCTGCAAAGGAAGCAAAAGATTTTTTGAGGGTCGCTGCTGTCCAGGGCTTGGCATTCAGCCGTAGCCAATTCCGTTGACCTTGCTGTTGTCTCTCAGCAACAAGTTGCCCTGTCAACTCAAGGAGCTCGGCATAATTGCGCCGCGAGGCGGCGATTGCCGTTTCAAGACTCTCGATGAGACCCATGGTTATCCTCCAGAGGTAACTTCTCTTGATAGTAAATATCCTGCTCGTTCTCCGGAAGCAACTTTCTAGAACCGGCAGAAGGCAGGTCAGTTTCAAAAATAGACATGATCTTGTTCAGGTAACTTTGCAGCAAGCTCCTAACCCCTGGCATGGGAAGGTGATCCACCACATTCTGAAGCTGGTCAAAGAGATGCTTAAGTCTCTTCAGATCTAAAATGGCACGACTGACAATCTCCTGGACTCGAAGCTGCTCTTCCGCAAGCTCTCTTATTCTATTGGCTAGCCTTTGATTTTCAAGCTCTTTCTCGGTGAGCAAACTTAAAGCTGCTTCCTCAGTCTCGACTATTTTAAGCTCAAGCTTGAGGTTCTGCTCTTCCAGAGACTCAATCTGCTCGATTAATAAATTTGACTCAAGCAAAGAATTAAGGCTAATACCCCTACTCAGTAGAAAGCTAACAAGTAAGTCGCTGCAATCTTGTCTTTGGAGCTGCAGTTCTCTGAGTTTAGGCTCTGCTAATTCCTTCAACACTTTATGAGCTATTCCTATCCCCAAGCAATCGCCGTCGCCATGCCCGGGAATACTAACCCTCAAATTGCCGAGAACGGCTTGCGTGTGATGTCTGGCACGACGATGGATAATTTCCCAACCCCACTCTCTTGCTTGACGCAAGATATCCCGTTTCCGCCAATTTCTTGGAGACTGAGTAATGGCTTGAATCTCTCTCTCCTGCTGTATGACGTCCTCTCTCCTTTTAAGGAGATCAAGGAGATACTCTAGCTCCCCCTCGCTGAAACCCATGCAACAACGCCCTTGAGTGAGACTCTCCTCCTCAGCTTATTCAGCTTTCACCGAGACCAGGAGAACATCTCAAAAGTTGTTAACGTTAAGAGATGCTTTGTAGCTTTTCCAGCAAGCTTTCTCAGTAACACCTGAGACAACACAGCAGCAGAGCGAGCAAGCTCTGTAAAAGAACTCCCCTCTCCCTTGGGGAGAGGGGCTGGGGGTGAGGGGGGTGGAGAGCCTTAGTAGCGATGCACCAGCCTGTTGAGGGGCTTGAAGATATCCGCCTCAAATTTCTTGCCCTTGAGCATGCGGTTCCAGTACAGCCAAGGCAAGAGGTGCACTTTGGCCAGGTACATAGAGTAGCGCTCCCGCGTTGGATCCAGGGGGAAGGAAGGGGCGAGCTTCCCATCGTAGGCAAACTCCGCCATGATCAGGGAGTTATAGCCGGTGATCAGGGGGCAGCAGGTGTAGCCGTCGTAGCGGGCCGGCAGCGGCTTCGACTGCATGGCCGCCAAGAGGTTTTCCGCTAGCACCGGCGCCTGCTTGCGGGCTGCGGCTGCCGTCTTGGAAGTCGGTAGGGAAGAGGCATCCCCCAGAGCAAACACGTTGGGGTAGCGGGGGTGTTGCAGCGTCCACTTGTCCACCTCCACCCAGCCACCCGGCCCGGCAAGGGGGCTGCGCTTGACAAAGTCCGGGGCGCTCATGGGCGGGGCCACGTGGATCATGTCGTAGTGCAGGCTTACCTCTTCCTTGCCCTTGTCGGTGGTGACTTCAAAGATGGCCTCCTGCGTCTCGGGCCGGATGGCTTTGAGGTTGTGCTTGAACTTTACCTGGATCCCGCGCCGCTCCACCACTTTCTCCAGGGCGGCGCTGTATTCTGGCACCGCGAAGAGGGTGGGAGTGGCAGTACAAAAGATAACTTTGGTGTTGACCCCAACGCCGCTTTTGCTCTTAAAGACGTCGTCGGCCATGTACATGATTTTCTGGGGCGCGCCGCCGCACTTGATGGGAGTGGCGGGGTGGGTGAAGATGGCTGTGCCCCCCTGGAAGTTACGGATGGTCTCCCAGGTGTAGGGGGCGTAGTCTTTGGAGTAATTGCTGGTCACGCCGCCCTTGCCCAATGCTTCCGGCAGACCCTCGATCAGGTGCCAGTCAATTTGGATCCCGGGGGCCATGATGAGGTAGTCGTATTCGATAACTTGGCCGGCCTCGGTGATGACGCGGTTGTGATCCGGATCCAGCTCGGCCACCCGCGCCTGGATCCACTTGGCTCCCCTGGGGATGACGGTTTTTTCATCGCGAACAAACTTGGCCAGCGGCGCAATGCCCCCGCCCACCAGCGTCCAGCCGGGCTGGTAGTAGTGCTTGTCGGAGGGCTCGATGATGGCAATGTCGAGGTTGCGCTGGCGCTCCAGCAACTGGGCGGCTGCGCTGATGCCGGCTGCCCCTCCCCCGACAACAACAATCTGATGGCGAATAACTGTAGGAGAACTCCCAGAAGCAGCCCCCTGCACCTCGGAGCGCGCGCCGTTTTGCGGCACTGCTGCTGACTGGGCTTGCAACTCCCTTGGCTTTGTAGTCGGTACTACCATAACTCCCTCAAAACGGAAACAAAAAAAGAGACCGCTGGACTCAATTGGCCATATAAACAGCCAGAGAACCAACTCACCCGTCCAGGAGCCCGGACAGGTCAGCCGAAGCCCTTTGGCTCCCCACAGGCTCTAGCTACCTAATAAGAATATGCTCATCCTTTCTATCTATCGAGAACTTTAAGCAAGACTTAGCCGGCTCCGTTGTTGACGCTTGCCTTGGTAAGGAGCCGCTCGAAGGAAACCTTGCCGGGAAGGGCCCATAGCATTGGTTAGGCTATCAGAGATAAGGAGGGCAGGCAGCCCATCCACCCCTCGCG
>NZ_JANSIY010000039.1:14646-17303 GCF_047462295.1 Synechococcus sp. H60.3
GGCAGCGGCAATACGGCCCCAATGAGCTGAAAGCCAAAGCTGCAACGCCGGCCTGGGTCAAGTTTCTGCAGCAGTTTAACCAGTCCCTCCTTTATATCCTGATGGTGGCTGGGGCGGTCAAGGCGTTCCTGGGATCCTGGCGCAACGCCATCGTGATCTGGGCGGTGGTGGTGATCAACGCCCTCATCAGCTACATCCAAGAGGCCAAGGCGGAGGAGGCAATCGCTGCCCTGGCCAAGTCGGTGGTGACTGAAGTCACGGTGCTGCGGGAGGGGCAGAAAGTGCGGCTGCCCTCGCGGGAGCTGGTGCCGGGGGATGTGGTGCTCTTGAGCTCGGGAGACAGGGTGCCCGCCGACCTGCGCCTGCTGAGTGCGCGCAACTTGCAGGTGGACGAATCGGCCCTCACGGGAGAGTCGGTGCCGGTGGAAAAACGGCTGGGATCCCTGCCGGAAGACACGCCTTTGGCCGACCGCCAGAACATGGCTTACGCCGGCAGCTTCGTCACCTTTGGCCAAGGGGCGGGGGTGGTGGTGGCCATCGGCAACCAGACCCAAACAGGTCGCATCTCCCAGCTCATTGAAGAAGGGGGATCCCTGCAAACTCCCCTGACGCGCAAGTTTGAGGCCTTCAGCCTGACCTTGCTGAAAATTATCCTCACCTTGGCTGCGTTCACTTTTTTGGTGGGGCTGGTGCAGGGCCAAGCGGCAGCAAGCGTCTTTGAAGCGGCAGTGGCGCTGGCGGTGAGCGCCATCCCCGAAGGCTTGCCGGCGGTAGTTACCGTAACCCTGGCCATTGGGGTTTCCCGCATGGCCCGCCGCCATGCCATCATCCGCAAGTTGCCGGCGGTAGAAACCCTGGGCAGCGCCACGGTGATTTGCTCGGACAAAACCGGCACCCTCACGGAAAACCAGATGACGGTGCAGGCCATCTACGCCGGATCCCGGCTCTACCGGGTTACCGGCAGTGGCTACAGCCCCCAGGGCCAAATCCTGTTTCAGGAAGCCAATTCCCCCGTCGAAATTCGCCAATGGCCTGCCCTGGAGGCTTGCCTAGTGGCCGGCTGCCTCTGCAACGACAGCCGCCTCAAACCCAAGGACGACGGTCAGTGGGAAGTGGTAGGGGATCCCACCGAGGCGGCTCTGCTCGTAGCCGCCCAGAAAGGGGGGCTGGATCGAGACGATCTGCAGCGCCGTCGCCCTCGCCTAGACAGCATCCCCTTTGAATCCGAGTTTCAGTACATGGCCACCCTGCACCAGTTGGGGCCGGAGGAGCACTGTATCTACGTCAAGGGATCCGTAGAAGCTCTCTTGCCCCGCTGCCGCAGCCAGATGGGTCCCCAAGGGGAGATCCAGCCCTTGGAAGCAGAGCGGATTTGCCAGCAGGTGGAGGCCTTGGCGCGGCAGGGGCTGCGAGTCCTGGCCTTTGCCCAAAAAGCCGTCCCCCCTAGCCAAACTCAGGTGGATCACTCAGATCTGCAGGAAGGGCTGATTTTCTTGGGCTTGCAGGGGATGATCGACCCGCCGCGGCCGGAGGCCATTGCCGCTGTGCGCTCCTGCCAGACTGCCGGGATCCAAGTCAAGATGATTACCGGCGACCATGTGCTTACAGCCCAAGCCATTGCTGAGCAGATGGGCCTGGGCGGTGGCAAACCGGTAAAAGCCTACAGCGGCCGGGATCTGGAGCAGCTTAGCCCAGAGGAGTTTGTCACTGCCGCCAAGGAGGGATCCGTCTTTGCGCGGGTGGTGCCGGAGCAAAAGCTGCGCCTGGTGAAGGCCTTGCAGTCGCAGGGTCAGATCGTGGCCATGACCGGCGATGGAGTTAACGACGCGCCGGCCTTGAAGCAGGCAGATGTGGGCATTGCCATGGGGCGAGGTGGCACCGAGGTGGCCAAGGCTGCCGCCGACATGATCTTGACCGATGACAACTTCGCCTCCATCGCGGCTGCCGTCGAAGAGGGGCGCACCGTTTACAACAACCTCCTTAAAGCCATCGCCTTCATCCTGCCGGTGAACGGGGGAGAGTCGATGACCCTTCTTCTTAGCGTGCTCCTCAACCGCGAGCTGCCCATTTTGGCCATTCAAGTGCTATGGCTGAACATGATTAACTCCATCACCATGACGGTGCCGCTCTCCTTCGAGCCCACCACGGGGCGGGAGATGACCCAACCACCGCGGGATCCCAACGCCAATTTGCTCTCTCCTAGGCTGCTGCAGCGCATCCTACTGGTGTCGGTATTTAACTGGATCTTGATTTTCGGGGTTTTCGAGTACGTGGAACAAACCACCGGCAACCTCAACCTGGCCCGCAGCATGGCCATTCAGGCGCTGGTAATTGGGCGCATCTTCTACTTGCTCAGCCTTAGCCAGGCTATCCCTACCCTGTTGGGCCGCGGGCGCGCCAGCCAGTTGGAGCGCCACGAACGCTTAATGGATGTGGCGGCTATTGCCATTGGCATTGGGGCGGCCATCCTACTGCAGATCCTCTTTAGCCAATGGAGCCTGTTCAACACTCTCTTCGAGACAGCACCCCTGAGTTGGGCGCAGTGGGGCTTCTGTCTACTGGTGAGCTTGCCGATGATCGGGGTTGCAGCGCTGGCCAACCGGGTGGATCCGGAAGGCGCTTCGCTGGCCCGCTCACCCAGGAAAACCTAATCCTAG
>NZ_JANSIY010000039.1:17403-21131 GCF_047462295.1 Synechococcus sp. H60.3
GGGTTGCAGCGCTGGCCAACCGGGTGGATCCGGAAGGCGCTTCGCTGGCCCGCTCACCCAGGAAAACCTAATCCTAGGGAAGACCAAAGGGGTGCCCCCAACTGGCCTGAAATCACCCTAGGGATGGCTACTGTCTCCAAGAGGCTTTCTAGGGCTGGGATCCAGAGAGTCTTCCCCGGATCTCTGGAAGGGGCGGTGAGGGCTTGCCTCTCGCTTTTTGCCAGAGAGCTGTGCCTAGCGGTTGGCCTGGGGAATGAGGATTTGCTGCAAGGCTTCTTTTAAGTGGGGATATTGGAAGGTGAAACCCAGCTGCAGCGCGGCCTGAGGGATCACCCTCTGCCCCGTCAGAACCACCTGAGCTGCTTCGCCCAGCAGCAGTTCTAGGGCCAGCTCTGGCACCGGCAGCCACGAGGGGCGGGCCAAAACTTGTCCCAAAGTGCGGCAGAACTCTTCCATCTGCACAGGGTTGGGGGCAGTGGCGTTGAAGACACCGGATCCCTGTTGCAGCAGGAAGCAGACCAGGCTTACCCAGTCGTCGCGGTGGATCCAGGAGACCCACTGCTTGCCAGAGCCAAGGGGGCCGCCGAGGAAAAACTGAAAGGGGGCAAGCATTTGGGCCAGGGCTCCCCCAGCGGGCCCCAGGACAATCCCCGTGCGCAGGATGGCCAGGCGGATCCCCAGCTCCTCCGCCGGGCGAGCAGCCGCTTCCCAAGCTTGACAGACTTCTGCCAAAAAGCCCTGGCCTGGCGGAGCCGCCTCCGTTAGGGGATCCCCTTCGGGTCGGGAGCCGTAGTAACCCACTGCCGAGCTGCTGATCAGCACCTGGGGCTTTGGGTCGAGGGAGGCAAGAGCCTGGACGAGAGCCTGGGTGGTTTCCACGCGGCTGCGGCGGATTTCTCTTTTCTTGGCTTCTGTCCAGCGGGAAGAGGCCAGGGGCTCCCCGGCCAGGTTGACAACGGCCTCGTACCCTTCCAGAGCTGAGGCCCAGGCTTGCGGTTGGTAGGGATCGTACCCCAGCAGCTTAAGGTTGGGGGATGCTCCCAGAACGCGGCGGGCCTGCTCAGGGCGGCGGCTCAAAACCAACACCTGATCCCCCCGCTCCAGCAGGCGGGCCACCAAGCGGCGCCCGATAAAACCACTCCCGCCCGTGATGGCAATGCGCATAGGACTTCCCTTCTCCAACTCCCTGGGATCTGTGCAGAGCATTCCCCCCTTGAACCTCTAGCCTAGCGCGTCTGCAGTCTTGGCCGTGGTCGTCTTGGGGGAATTGCAAAACCAGCCCAGGCCATGCCGAGTTGGCGCTGAAAAGACGGAAAAGAAAAAAGTCTGGGGCCAGCCCCTGACATACCTGGGAAAATCGGCTTCAATAAGCCCTAGCTGCGCTTCCTGGCAGCAGCAGCGGTTCCTTATCCCCTTACCTTCTTCCCTTTACCCGTGGCACCCAAGTCTTCTTCCCGCACTCCGGCTCGCCCCTTGCCTCTACAGGTGGAGCAGGTTGCTGGGCCTGGGCTGCCCCTTTCCAGTCGCTCCCAGGGATCCCTAGTCCGAGCAGGGAGGCAAGGAGCGCTGGTTGCCAGCCAGCCAACGATCCCCGTTCGAGCTTCTCGCTCCAGAAGCTTGTCCTATCTGCGGAAACGGCCGGTGCCAGAGCCGCAAACCTGGGAAGTGGTCTGTCGCATCGGGGTAAACTTCCTCTTTACCGCGGCTGCCCTCGGCGGCCTATATCGTCTCTTGCCAGTACAGTTGGCCCAGCACCACCGCCTGCAGGTTTTGGAGCATCACATCGAAATTCTCTCAACCCGGCTTTCTCGGCTGCAGGAAGAAGTGGATCGCGGCATGGATCCCCTTCAACAACAGGCTCTGATCAAAGAACGTCTCAACCGCGTGCCGCCCGATCAACTCCAGGTGCGCCTGGTGGATCCCAGTAGCCTGGTGGCCGACGAGGAGAAGAATGTTTCCCCTGCCTGGATCGGACAATCTCCCCAGCCGCTTGGGAGACCGTAGCTGACCTAGCTAGTAGGACTGCTTCAAGAGCAAGGCCACCTCTTTGGCAAAGTAGGTGAGGATCATGTCAGCGCCGGCCCGCTTCATAGCCAAGAGCGATTCCATCATCACTTTCTTGCCGTCGATCCAGCCCTTTTGCTCGGCAGCCTTAATCATGGCGTATTCGCCGCTCACGTTGTAGGCGGCCACGGGCAGATCCGTCGCTTCCTTGACCCGATAGATGATGTCCAGGTAGGCCAAGGCCGGCTTCACCATCACCATATCGGCCCCTTCGGCCTCGTCCAGCTCCACCTCCCTGAGGGCCTCGCGGGCGTTGGCGGGATCCATCTGATAGGTTTTCTTGTCCCCCCACTTGGGCGCAGATCCCAGGGCATCGCGGAAGGGGCCGTAGAAGGCAGAGGCATACTTGGCGGAGTAGGCCAGGATGGCCACGTCGGTATAGCCCTGCTCGTCTAGGGCTTCGCGAATGGCGCCGACGCGACCGTCCATCATATCAGAGGGGGCAACAACGTCGGTTCCCGCCTCTGCTTGGGAGAGGGCCTGCTTGACCAACACCTCCACCGTCTCGTCGTTGAGGATCACCCCATCCCGCACAATGCCATCGTGGCCGTCACTGTTGTAAGGATCCAAGGCTACGTCCGTCACCACCAGGATTTCGGGGATCTCCTGCTTGATCCGCCGCACCGCCCGCTGGATCAACCCTTCTGGGTTAAAGGACTCCCGCCCCGTGGGGTCTTTCTTTTCTTCGGGCACCACCGGGAAGAGGGCCACAGCCGGGATCCCCAAGTTGGCCGCCTCCTCCACTTCCTTCAAGAGCAGATCCAGGGTGTAGCGGTAGCAGCCGGGCATCGACTCCACCTCTTGCCGCTGGTTCTCCCCTTCCATAACAAACAGGGGGTAGATGAGATCCTGCACCCGCAGGTGGGTTTCCTGAACCAGTTGGCGAAGGGCCTCGGTGCGCCGCAGCCGGCGGGGACGGTAGATCAGATCTTGGCTCATAGGAGCAGGAGAAAGAGGGCGTCTCTATTTTGCCATGAGGTCGCTAGGGGCTGAGTTATCGTGGATCTCTCCCTGAGGTAGCCGGCGGGCAAGCTCCACGGCGGCGGTAGGATTGACAACGATATCGGCGGAGGTATAGAGCACCAGAACCGGCAGTTCTGGCCAATGGGCTTGGTCAAGGCAGCGCTGCCCACTGCCCGCCAGCTCGGCTGTAAACCTGGCCCGCGTTACACCCCTGTCGCTAAGGGAGCGCGATGTTGCTTTTCGCTTCAAAACATTTCTTAACAATTTTGCCCCTTGCCAGGGATCCTTATCTGGCCGAGCTTTGCGGCCCTTTTCCGGCAAGTGTCCGAGGCGTTTTCGGGACAAATCGCGGCCAAGGGCGGGAATAACGAGCTGCTGGGGGGTATGATCTTGTGAAGAACTTTTGCTGAGCCTCAGGTTTGACGGGATCCCGTCTCTGTGGCAGTCTGTCTTTGCTCTACCATTGCCTTGTTACTTGTTCGCTTCATCCACTTGGAAACGGGTTGCTGAAACTATGCTGTTACTGAAAATCTCTGTTTACGCGGTGGTAATCTTTTTTGTGGGACTGTTTGTCTTTGGTTTCTTGAGCAACGACCCTGCCCGCAACCCCAACCGTCGGGACATGGAATGAGGGATCCCGCGCTTGGGCGTTCCTGGTGAGCATGGCTAACGCCTTAAGGGGGTGCTTGATGCACCCTCTG
>NZ_JANSIY010000040.1:0-17719 GCF_047462295.1 Synechococcus sp. H60.3
TCAGCCACTATGTATTCAACAGAAGAAGCACACCAGAGTAAAGTTGGTTGGCTAACTTTGGGCGGGATTGCCCTCTTGGCAGCTTTGGGGATGCTCCGCGCCTGCGTGTATGTCACTTTGCCCGGCCATGCCACGGTGGTGTTTAATACCTTTTCTGGGTTGCAAAAGGGGCGGGTAGAATTGCCGGGAGTGATGTTCCGGATCCCGGGGATCGAGACGCCAATCACCTACAGCGTGCTCACCCGCGTTTGGGAGTTTACCAACAACCCCAACTCGGCCAATGCCATCAGCAATGCCATCACGGTAAACACTGCTGACGGGCAGGCTTTTGCCGTCGATGTGGCCATTGCCCTCAGGCCCAACCTTGCCACTTTGGACGAGCTGCACGCCACCATCGGCGAGAACTATCTTGTGACAGTGGTGGTGCCGGTAGTGCGCTCCAAGATCCGCGATATCTCTGCTTCTTTCGATTCCGAAGATTTTTACCGCAAAAGCCAACGCACAGCCATCGAGCAGCGGGCCCTGGACTTGATCCGCCAAGAGATGCCCACCGTCAACCGCGATGGCCAAGCCCTGCCCCTGATCCAGGTAGAGGGCCTCTTTCTGGGCAACCCCGATTTTCCACAAGCCCTGCGAGATTCCATTGAACGCAAACAGGTGGCCTCGATTACGGCACAAACAGCAGCGGTGCGGGCGCAAATTCAACAAAAAGAAACCGAGCGGCTGTTGATCCTAGCGGCAGCCAACCAGCGGGCCATCGAGCTAAAGGGACAGGCGGCAGCGGAAAACGCGCAACTGGCGGATCTGCTGTTTTACGAAAAGCTGCAGGAGCGCATCCAAAACCCGGCGGACTCACTGCCACCTCTGCGCATCATTCGCGTCGAGGGGGATGCCACCGTGTTCCTCAACGTGGATCCCCGACAGGCAGCCGCGCAACAGGCCCAATAGTCAGGCCTGGCCACGCCGTCGGAGCTCCCAGGGCAGGGTGGGGTGGTGGGCAGCCGGCTGCGCTTTGGCCACAACAATCACCCCGGCCACCGGGATCCCAGCGGCAACCAAGACCTGCTGCGCCGCTTGAACGGTGGAGCCGGTGGTGTAGATGTCATCCACCAACAGAACTGGGGTGGCGGGAGCGTGCTGGAGGGCAAAGGCGCCTGCCAGATTTTGCTGGCGTTGCAGCGGGTTGAGCTCATATTGGGCCGCCGTGGCCCGCACCCGCACCAAAGCTTCAGGTAAATGTCTTAGACCCGTCCGCTCACAAAAGGCTTGGCTGATCAGGGCCGCCTGATTGTAGCCCCGTTGCCGCAGGCGCTCCGCATGCAGCGGGATGGGGACGACCGTATAGTCCGAGCCGTAGGCCCTACGAGAGCCTGAAGAGGGTTGCCGGCTTTCGAGCCAACGGGATCCCAGCCATTCCCCCAAAACCGTGCCTATGCGCCGCTGTCCTTCATATTTCAGGCAATAGAGAGCCCTGCGCAGCGCTCCCCGGTGGATCCCCCAAGCATAAAGCGGCCAAGGCGAAGTGGTGACCGGCCAAGAGTCGAGCCGCTCCGCCTGCAACCGCCTCTGGCAATCTCGACAAAACACACCCCTAGCGGGGCGCTGGCAGAGCGGACAGGGAAGCGCAATCCACCAATCCAGCCACTCCATGGCCAAGTTCCACGGCTAGCCTCAGTCTAGCCGCAAGGGGAGGGCTAGAGAGCTGACAAAGTTGACGGCGGGATCCCTGCTTGCTAGGATTAGGTACTGCTGAATCATCAAGACTAGCCCTTGTAGCCAACCCATGCCCACCATTCAGCAACTCATTCGCGAAGAGCGCAAGGCTGCCACTCGCAAGACCAAGGCACCTGCCCTGAAAGGATGTCCGCAGCGGCGGGGAGTTTGCACCCGAGTGTACACGACAACGCCCAAGAAGCCCAACTCGGCTTTGCGGAAGGTGGCACGGGTTCGCCTCACCTCTGGCTTTGAAGTTACTGCTTACATCCCCGGCATTGGCCACAACCTACAAGAGCACTCGGTGGTTATGATTCGCGGCGGGCGGGTCAAGGACTTGCCTGGCGTGCGCTATCACATTATTCGGGGCACGCTCGACGCCGCAGGAGTGAAAGACCGCAAGCAAGGCCGCTCCAAATACGGGGCAAAACGGCCCAAGCCTGGCCAAGCGCCGGCCGCCACTGGCAAGAAGAAATAATAGCTTCCTCTAAACGTCAGCCTTTGTATCCTGCCTTCAGCTTCTAAGCAAGTTCCACAGCTCCTATGTCTCGCCGCAACCGTGCCCCTCGTCGTGACGTACCCCCGGATCCCAAGTACGGGAGCCGTTTGGTTACCATGCTGATCCGCAAGTTGATGATGAGGGGCAAGGCTTCTCTTGCCGCCAGGATCCTCTACGACGCCCTAGAGATTGTGCGAGAGCGCACCGGTCAGGATCCGCTACCTGTACTGGAAAGTGCTGTTCGCAACGCTACCCCCTTGGTGGAGGTGAAAGCGCGGCGGGTGGGTGGCGCTACCTATCAGGTGCCTGTGGAGGTAAGAGCAGAGCGAGGAACCTCGTTGGCGCTGCGCTGGCTAGTCACCTTTTCCCGCACCCGTCCAGGGCGCACCATGTCTGCCAAGTTAGCCAATGAGATTATGGATGCGGCCAACGAAACCGGCAACGCCATCCGCCGGCGAGAAGAAGTCCATCGCATGGCCGAGGCCAACAAAGCCTTTGCCCACTACCGCTACTGAGCCCTGCTGGCCGAGCGAAGGAGGATGTTGCTGGGATCCCTTCCCATCTGCTGAGATCTGGGCTGGATCTAGAGGAGAAGGGGCAAAAAAAGACTAGAATTGTAAAGGTTTTTTTAGTTTGCCCGAGTCGCAGGGCGACGAGGATTGGGAGGTTGACGTGGCACGCACAGTTCCCCTGGAACGAGTTCGAAATATTGGTATCGCGGCCCACATCGATGCCGGCAAGACCACGACCACAGAGCGGATCCTCTTCTATTCCGGTCTGGTGCACAAGATTGGCGAGGTTCATGAGGGAACCACGGTAACCGACTGGATGGCTCAGGAACGGGAGCGGGGCATCACCATCACGGCCGCGGCCATCACCACCCGTTGGACCAAGCGGGATCCCAAAAACCCCTCCCAACCTCTCGCTGGCGCGCCGGAATACACCATCAACATCATCGATACGCCAGGGCACGTGGACTTCACCATCGAGGTGGAGCGATCAATGCGGGTGCTGGACGGGGTAATCGCCGTCTTCGACTCGGTGGGGGGCGTGCAGCCGCAGTCGGAAACCGTCTGGCGGCAGGCCAACCGCTACAACGTGCCTCGCATCGCCTTCGTCAACAAGATGGATCGCATGGGGGCCAATTTCCTTAAGGTTTATAACCAGATTCGGGAGCGCCTCAAAGCCAACGCCGTGCCCATCCAACTGCCCATCGGGGCCGAAGACGAGTTTCGCGGCATCGTCGATCTGGTGCGCCTGCAGGCCAATATCTACATGGATGAGATCGGCAAGGACATTCGCCCTGCCCCTATCCCCGAAGAGATGAAGGATCTGGTGACGGAATACCGGGCCAAGCTGGTGGAAGCGGTGGCCGAGACCGACGAGGCCCTAATGGAGAAATACTTTGCCGAGGAGGATCTGAGCGAAGCCGACCTCATGGCTGGTCTGCGCAAAGGCACCATCAGCGGCCAAATTGTGCCCCTGCTGTGCGGCTCTGCCTTCAAGAACAAGGGTGTGCAGATGCTGCTGGACGCGGTGGTGGACTACCTCCCTTCTCCCATCGATATTCCCGCCATCAAGGGGGTACTGCCGGACGGGTCGGAGGTGTCGCGCAAGGCCAGCGACGACGAGCCCTTCTCCGCTCTGGCCTTCAAGCTGATGAGCGACAAGTACGGAGACCTCACCTTTATCCGCGTTTACTCTGGGGTGCTAACCAAGGGCACCTATGTGCTCAACTCCACCAAAAACAAAAAAGAGCGCATCTCTCGCCTGGTGGTGCTCAAAGCGGACGAGCGTCTAGATGTAGATGAGCTGCGAGCAGGCGATCTGGGAGCTGTGTTGGGCCTGAAAGATACCACCACCGGAGACACCCTCTGCGACGAAAACGCGCCGGTAATCCTGGAGTCCCTATATATCCCCGAGCCGGTGATCTCGGTGGCCGTCGAGCCCAAGACCAAGGCTGATATCGACAAACTCTCCAAAGCGCTGCAGGCCCTGGCCAAGGAGGATCCCACCTTCCGCGTCTCGGTGGATCCAGAGACCAACCAAACCATCATCTCCGGCATGGGCGAGCTCCACCTGGAGATTCTGGTGGATCGGATGCTGCGGGAGTTCAACGTAGAAGCTAACGTGGGCAACCCCCAAGTGGCCTACCGCGAAACCATCCGCAAGCCAGTTAGCCGCGTGGAAGGAAAGTTCATCCGCCAGACTGGCGGCCGCGGCCAGTACGGCCATGTGGTCATCGACCTGGAGCCAGCAGAACCGGGTACGGGGTTCGAGTTTGTCTCCAAAATTGTGGGTGGTGTCATCCCCAAAGAGTACATTCCGCCTGCCGAGCAAGGGATCCGCGAAGCCTGCGAGTCCGGGGTCTTGGCTGGCTATCCTCTGATCGATATTCGCGTCACCCTGGTGGACGGCTCCTACCACGAGGTGGACTCCAGCGAAATGGCCTTCAAGATCGCCGGCTCGATGGCGCTGAAGGAGGCTGCTCGCAGAGCCAACCCCGTCCTGCTGGAGCCAATGATGAAGGTGGAGGTGGAAGTTCCCGAAGCCTTTGTCGGGGATGTTATTGGAGACATCAACGCCCGTCGCGGCCAGATGGAGGGGATGAGTACAGAGGGTGGCATCTCCAAGGTCAATGCCAAGGTTCCCTTGGCGGAGATGTTTGGATATGCCACCGACATCCGCTCCAAAACCCAAGGGCGGGGCATCTTTACGATGGAGTTCAGCCACTACGAGGAAGTTCCTCGCAGTATTGCCGAAGCCATCATCGCCAAAAGCAAAGGAAGTGGAGTAACCAACTGAAATTAAAAGGAAGTGACGATTCATGGCACGCGCTAAGTTTGAACGTACCAAGCCGCACGTCAACGTTGGCACCATTGGCCACGTCGACCACGGTAAGACGACGTTGACCGCCGCCATTACTATGACCTTGGCTGCTTTGGGTCAGGCCACAGCCAAGCGGTATGACGAGATCGACGCGGCGCCAGAGGAGAGAGCCCGCGGTATTACCATCAATACTGCCCACGTGGAGTACCAGACGGAGAAGCGTCACTACGCCCACGTGGACTGCCCCGGCCACGCTGACTACGTGAAAAACATGATCACGGGCGCGGCCCAGATGGACGGGGCCATCCTGGTGGTCTCGGCGGCCGATGGGCCAATGCCGCAGACGCGGGAGCACATCCTGTTGGCCCGTCAGGTGGGGGTACCCAGCTTGGTGGTCTTCCTCAACAAGGTGGACATGGTGGACGACGAGGAGCTGCTGGAGCTGGTGGAGCTGGAGGTGCGGGAGCTTCTCTCCAAGTACGACTTCCCCGGCGACGAAATCCCAATTGTCAGGGGATCCGCTCTCAAGGCTCTGGAAAGGATGCAGGCCAACCCCAAAACCCAGCGGGGTGAGGATCCCTGGGTGGACAAGATCTACGAGCTGATGGATGCGGTGGACTCCTACATTCCGACGCCGGAGCGGGATGTAGACAAGCCCTTCCTGATGGCGGTGGAAGATGTCTTCTCGATCACCGGTCGCGGTACGGTGGCGACGGGCCGGATCGAGCGGGGCCGCATCAAAGTTGGCGAAACCGTGGAGCTGGTGGGATTGCGAGAAACCCGTTCCACCACCGTTACCGGTCTAGAGATGTTCCAGAAGACCCTGGACGAGGGGATTGCTGGCGACAACGTCGGCGTGCTGCTGCGGGGTATTCAGAAGAACGAGGTGGAGCGGGGTATGGTGCTGGCCAAGCCCAAGACCATTACTCCTCACACCCAGTTCGAGTCGGAGGTTTACGTCCTCAAGAAGGAAGAGGGCGGACGTCACACTCCCTTCTTCGCTGGCTATCGTCCTCAGTTCTACGTGCGTACCACCGACGTCACCGGCACCATCACTTCCTTCACGGCTGACGACGGCTCTAAGCCGGAGATGGTGATGCCCGGCGACCGTGTCAGGATGACGGTAGAGCTGATCCAGCCCATCGCCATCGAGCAAGGGATGCGCTTTGCCATTCGCGAGGGCGGTCGTACCGTAGGGGCCGGTGTGGTCTCTAAGATCCTGAAGTAAGCGGCTTTCTCCTGGCAGGGATTGGGCGCTGGTCACTCCAGGCAAGCTCGATCCCTGCCATTTTTTTGAGTACACCCTACCTTCTCTCTGACTATGGCTACCTTGACGCAACAGAAAATTCGGATCCGCCTAAAGGCCTACGACCATCGGCTGCTGGATACTTCCTGCGACAAAATTGTGGACACAGCCCGCCGTACGGAGGCTGTGCCGGTTGGCCCGATCCCTTTGCCGACGCGGCGTCGCCTCTACTGTGTGCTGCGTTCCCCCCACACGGATAAGGATTCGCGGGAACATTTTGAAGTTCGCACCCACCGCCGCATTATCGACATCTACTCCCCCTCTTCCAAAACCATCGATGCTTTGATGAAGCTGGATCTGCCGGCAGGGGTAGACATCGAGGTGAAATTGTGAGGCTCCGCTTGGGGATCCAGCGCTAGGTGAGGCAAGGGGGCAGGTGGTGACAACAGCGGTCGAGCAAGAAGGACGAGAAGAGGGCGCCGCCATTGGTGAGGGGACGGCGGCTCCTGAGCCCATCCCGGTCTTGGTGGTGGGAGCTTTGGGCAAGATGGGGCGGGAGGTGGTGCGGGCGGTGGCCCAAACCCCCGACATGAAGTTGGTGGGGGCGGTGGCCCGTTCCCAGTTGGGCGCGGACATTGGTGAGGTGTTGGGCCTGGGATCCCTGGGAGTAGAGATTACCGAGGATCTGGCAGGTCAGTTGCTGCGGCTGTCGCAGCGGAGTACCCGAGGTGTTATGGTGGACTTCACCCATCCGCGCTCCGTGTATGAAAATGTCCGCTCGGCCATTGCTTTTGGGGTGCGGCCGGTGGTGGGGACGACGGGCCTGACGTCGGAGCAGGTGGAGCGGCTGCGGGATCTGGCAGACAAGTCCGGTGTGGGCTGTCTAATCGCGCCCAACTTTGCCATCGGCATGATCCTGCTGCAGCAGATGGCTCTGCAGGCGGCCCAATATTTCGATCACGTGGAGATTGTCGAGCTGCACCACAACCGCAAAGCCGATGCCCCCAGCGGCACGGCTCTACAGACAGCGCAACGGCTGGGACAACTGGGCAAAGCCTTTAACCCGCCCGAGGTGGAAGAAAAGGAGCTGCTCCCCGGCTCGCGGGGAGGGATCCCCGGCCCCAATATCCCCATCCACAGCGTTCGCCTGCCGGGGCTAGTCGCCCACCAGGAGGTGATCTTCGGCGGCATGGGGCAGACGTTGACCTTGAGACACGACATCACGGATCGGGTGGCTTTCATGCCGGGAGTGATCCTGGGCATTCGCAAGGTGCTGCAGCTCAAGGGGCTGGTCTATGGCTTGGAGCAGGTGTTGAGCTAGCTGCTTAGGGGCGGGATCCCAGCCTCGTCCAGGATGTGCGGGATGAGGTGTTCGGCCTTGACGGCCATGAGGTGTACGCCGTGACAGATCTGGCGAGCCTGGCGCACCTGTTCGGCAGCAATGCGGATCCCTTCTGCCAGGGGATCGGGGGCATCGGCCAGCCGCTGGATGATGGCGTCCGGGATCTGCACCCCCGGCAAGTTGCGGTTGATGAAAAGGGCGTTTTTGGCGGATTTGAGCAGGAAGATGCCCGCCAGGATAGGCTTGCCGGCGGGGCGGCCCAGCTTGTCCATGAAACGCTCCAGTTGCTCGAAGTCGGTCACCATCTGGCTTTGGAAAAACTGGGCTCCGTTCTCCAGCTTGCGGTGGAAGCGCCGCTCCAGGCCGGAAAAGCTGCCGGACTGGGGTTCTACCGCTGCTCCGGGGAACAGGCAGGTGCCGCCGTCGGGGAGGGGCTTGCCGTTGCAGTCGAGGCCGTTGTTGAGGCGTTGGATAAGCTGCAGCAGGCGCACCGATTCCAGGTCAAAGACCGGGCGGGCGTCGGGACAATCGCCGATGTGGATGGGATCCCCGGTGAGGGCCAACACGTTGCGCAGGCCGAGGGCGGAAGCTCCCAACAGATCTCCTTGCAGAGCCAAGCGGTTGCGATCCCGACAGGCCAGTTGCAGGATGGGCTCAATGCCCGCCTGATGCAACAGCAGTGAGGCGGCCAGGGGGCTCATGCGGGCCATGGCGCGGTTGGAGTCCGTGACGTTGATGGCATGCACCCGACCCTTGAGCTGCTGGGCAAGAGACAGCAAGGTGCTGGTGTCGGATCCCTTGGGGGGGGTGATCTCAGCCGTGAGCAGAAATTCCCCCCGCTGGATGGCTTGGGCAAAGCGCGACGGCGGTGAGTAGGTCAGGGCCACAATTCTGGGAAGACCGAAAGAAAAAGCAGTGGGTTGGCCTATTATCGACTGTTTTGGGAGGGTTTTTCCAGCCGAGGCGCTGCTCCATCTTTTCTCAGGGCTTGGCTGAGGGCGAAGGGCTGGGCAGGGGCTGCACCCGCATTTCTCCCAGCCAGAGGGGGGGATCCCCTTGGTGCAAACGCTGCTGCCAGTTTGTCGCCGCCGCGGGCGGGATCCCCTGCGGACCCAGGGCCCAGCTCCAGCCAATCACCTGGGGCCACCGCCGGGCTTCCAAGCCTTCCAAAAAGGACTGGGCAGCTTCTGCGTCGGGGGGCAGGCCGCTGAGAATCAGGGGCAACTGGGGGTTAAAGGCCACAAGGCGACGGTAGAATGCTTCAAAAGCCTCAGGATCCCCCTTCACCTCCAGGCTCAGCCAGTCCACCCCTGGCAAGGCGGCCCAGGCAGACGCTGCCTCGTTATCCGCTCCCTCCAGCTCTAGAACCCAGAGCAAATTGGCATCAGAGCGCAGGGTTTGTATCAGGTGACGGTAGGCCCGTCGTTGCAGCTCGGTATCCCCGTCCCCAGCAGCTATGGCCAGGATAATCGGGGTAGCAAAGCGCTGGATGCCCCGGGCCCAAGAGCGCAAGGTCTCATCCTGTTCGCCCGCAGCCAGGGAAGAGAGGTGGGCCGGCTGCAGCCGCAGGCGCAGGTAGGGAACGGAGCCGCTCTCCCGCAGCCGATTGGCCAGGGGCTGGGGAAAATCCTGCCGCGGATCCCAGAGGTGCTCCACCGCTGCCCAGGCAGGGGGCTGGCCGATGGCCTGGCGATAGGACAAGAGCTGCTCCCAAGTTGGCATGCCCGACCAAATGACCCCATGATACAGCCGGCCCGTGGGGGGCGGCAGCGGCCTGCCCCGCTGAAAAGGGGCAGAATCGGGCGGGATGGGGGAGGTGAGGACAACCTGCAGCCGCAGAGACGGTGAGGGGGCAGGGGCGTCGGCCTCCGGTAGGGAGAAAGGGAAACTCCACGTGCGCTCCTCGAACCGACCTTGAGTAATCTGGCGGGCATAGAAGTCCTGAGGGGGCGGCAGCGGCTCGAGAGCCTCTTCCCCTAAGAAGGCTTTTTGGACGGCTAGGCGCACCCCCTCGCCAGGGTGAATCAGAGGCGTGGTGGTATCCAGGTGAAAGCTGCCGCTGAGGCGGGTAAAGGTCTTGTGGGGCTCAACTCGGAAAGAGAGCGTGAGCTGGTCAGGCCGATAGGTGCCCACGGCGGGGGAGGAGGGGGTGGGGAGCGGGGATCCCGGCTGCTCTGCCAAGCTCTCGCAGTCGGTGCAGGGAAGGAGAGCCTGCGGGTGGAGAGCGATGGGAGCCTTGCGGGCGGATTGCAACTGCTCAGATGTGATCACAAAGCTGGCCCAAAGGTGCTTCAAGTGGGGATCCCGGCCGGGTGGAATATCGGAGAAAGTTCGCCCTGGGGGTGTAGCCGTGCGTGTGCCGGCAGCCGTGCCATCTAGGGGCACCGTGGAGAATGCGTCGCTGGAACATCCCCCCAGCAACACCAGCGACAGGATTAGCGGCAGAGTCCCTAGGAGCAGGGGCCTAACGCTGGGTTGTAGCGGCGGCGATCCCCAAACCATGAACTCACCTCAATACACCACCCCTCCGCGTCCGCTTGGCAGCGGCTAGAGGGATTCTCGCCCAGCAGCCTCAGCCTTGGGTTTGATCCCGATCACAACTTGGCCACAGCAGAGCCCGCCGGCACCGCCCAAAGGCGAGCTCAAGGGGTTGAGCTCCGGCAACAGCCGGCTACCCCTGCGGCACTGCCGCCGCTTCCGGGTAGATGACCAACATTCCCTCGTAGAGGATTTGGCCGGGCTGCAACTCCAGGCGATCGATGCGCACGCCTGGATCCAACTGAATGGGAAAATCCGCCAGGCCGGGGATGGGGATCTCCTGCCCTTCGCTCACCCACAGGGGATTGACCAGCCGCAACTGGTTGGGGCCCTGGGCCTGTAGCCCGGTTAGCACCGTAACCGGCACCTCCACCCCCTCGGGAGTCACCAATTGGGCCTGGATGCGCAGCCGATTTTGCTCCAAGGTGACCTGGGGCTGGCGGATCAAGAAGGGCACCGCTTGACCTCCAAAGGGCAGTTGCACCTGTGCCTGGGCCAGTTGAGACTGGATGAGGGGAGCCTGAAGGGTGCGGTTAAGATCGTCTTCGGTGAGGCGCAAGCTCACCTGCACCGGCACGGGCGCCAACAGTTGCAGGGGGCTACGTCCTTGGATGGCTTCCCCTACATTGAGGCGAATATCCTGGCCCTGCAGCCGCAGGTGGCTGACCTGGAATCCCTGATAGATAAGGTTGTCTCCCGACACCTGGGCCTGGGGGATCTGGCCGTTCAAAATCTGGGCGTCGGAACCGGCGATCTGCACCTGCAAGTTGTCGACCTGCTGCACCTCAGAGCGAATCCAGGCGGCCACCAAAGGGCTGAGCAGGGATCCGGCAATCTGGGCAAATCCGGGCCAAGGCCAAAACATAGTGGGCAAGCCAAGCAGCAGTGCCAATCCTAGCCGCTGCCCTGCTGGCGAGAGCCGCTGGCGGCGACGGGCTGCAAGAGAAGAGGGATCCGGGGCAGGCCGACGGCAAGACGGGAACAGCACGGGGTACCTCAGGAGCGACGACAGGCAACATTTCTCTGGCCAAACTATGACTAGGCTAAGGCAGGACTGCTCCACCGAACAGAGGGATCCCCCGCACACTTGGAGGAGCTACCCATCCGTCAACTGCCACCAAAGATACCCCAGCCGCAGGTAGTGAAGCCGCAGCCAGGGGAAAGGGAAAACGCGCGGCGGCTGGCGAAAGAGGGCGCTAATCTGGGGTCGGACGCCGGCCACCTCCTGGGCTAGGATTTTGCCCGCCCACACCGCTGTGGCCACGCCGCTGCCATGGTAGGCCAGGCCATACCACAAGCTGGGATCCGTCGGCGAAGAACTGATATGGGGGTGAAGCTGCCGCGAAAGGCAGACCAGGCCGTTCCAAGCGTACTCGATCTCCACCCCCTCCCAGGCGGGAAAGAGACGGTAAAGCTGCCGAGTCATCCAAGCCTGCAGGCGCTGTCGTTCTGCCGGAGTATTGCGGGTGCCGCCCCGCCCCCCAAACAGCAGGCGCCCGTCCGGCAGGAGACGGTAGTAGAACAGCAGCCGTCGTGTGTCGTAGATTGGCGTCGGATCCCACCAGCCCTGAGCCCTTCGCTCCGCAGGCGTCAGAGGCCGGGTGACCAGAATGTTGGAAAGCACCGGCAGGAGGGATCCCGCCAGTTGGGGATACAGAGCCCCTGGAGTGTAGCCATTGGTGGCGATAACCAGGTGCCGCGCCCGCACCGTTCCCCTCGGCGTGTGGCAAAGGTGCTGGGATCCCACCTTTTCCCAGGCGATGACCGGGCTGGCGCTGTGCAGTTGCGCTCCCCACCTGTGGGCCGCTTGGGCCAGCCCTTGGATAAGCTTGAGGGGGTTGAGGCCAAACCCCACTCCGATGTGCAGAGCGCCATGGTTCTCTTGGCTATCGAAGCCCCGTTCTCGCAGCTCCTTGGGACTGAGGAGCTGGGCCGGGTAGCCGGCCACCTGGGTGTAGATTTGGTACTCGGCCTCCAATTCCCGCCAAGCGCTGGGGCGGTGGGCCACCGCGTACCAACCTTGACCCTGGGCATCTAGGGAAAAGCCCTCGGTAGTAGCCAGCTCTTGGACGGTTTCTACTGCCTGCCGCTGATCCCGGTAGTAGCGCTCCGTCTCTGCCAGGCCTATCCGCCGTACCATCTGGGTGTGGGTAAGGTAGCTCGCCCCCACGCCGCAGAAACCGCCGTTGCGCCCCGAGGCCCCCCAGCCGAGGGATCCCGCCTCCAGCAGACAGGCCGAGATACCGTGATCGCGGGCCAGGTGCAGGGCCGTCGACAGCCCCGTCAATCCTCCCCCCAGGATAGCCACCTCGGCCTCAACCGAGCCTTGCAAAGGCGCCGGATATCGCCAACTGGGATCCGCGATCGTGCTGTCCCAGTAGCTGCCAACCGGATAGGAGGGATCGTAAGTGCTGGCCGGATAAAGAGTTGTTTTCAAGCCAAAAATCATACAATCAGACAAAAGCAGCAGCTCAGCAGGTGGTCAGAGATGATGGCGCGGAGGGTACTCCCGTAGGCCAGGGCGGATCCCAGCCAAACCACCGCCACCATGGTCAGAAGCAAAGATATCCAGGCTCCTTTTTCCCGCAGACAGCCCTTGCCCCCCGGCTCAGAGCTCTCGGAAAGCAGTACCTCTACCCTTGGCTCGGAAAATCCAGAGGCCAGAACTAGCACCTACAGCCGTGGGTCATTTGCCAAGTAGCTTCACCAGCAGAATGCCGAACAAGTACAGGAACGTCACGGCGCCAGCCAAGAGACTTTGGGTGAGGGGATCCGTCGAAGGGGTGAGAACGGCTCCCGCCACCACCGAACCCAGGACAACATAGCGCCAACCCTTGAACATCTGCTCAGCAGTTACCAGACCCAAGGCTCCCAGCAGCGCCTGCAAAATCGGCACCTGAAAGGCCAAGCCAGTGCTGAACATCAGCAGCAGCACAAACTCAAAGTAGCGGTCGATGGACCAGGCCTGATCCACCACCCCTTCGCCATAGCGAATGAAGAAGTTGAGCGCCGCCGGAATGAGGAGGTAATAGGCGAAGACCAAGCCAGCCACAAACAAAAGGCTGGATCCCAACACCACCGGCCCCAGCAGCCTGCGCTCCTTCACGCTCAGCCCCGGCAAGACAAAGCGGGCAATTTGGTAAAGCACAAAGGGCGTGGCCAAGAGCAGCCCCGAATAGGCCGCCACCTTCATAGAGACGAAAAAATACTCGCCCGGCGCCAGTTGCAAGAAGGTCACCCCTTGAGCAGGCACCTCCAGCAGGGCGACGATGCGGTTCACCACCAGAAAACAGGCGACGATACATAAGGCCACCGCAATTACACTGGCCAAGAGGCGGCTGCGCAACTCCTCCAGATGCTCCATCAAGGTCATCTCGACCTCGTAGGGAAACTCCGGATCTGGCACCCGAGCAGGCTCAGGCGTTGACGGAGCTTGCTGCGAGGATTCGGTCTCAGAGGCAAGGGTCATGGGCCGACGGGTAACGAAACCTTTCCCGCTATCTTAGCCCTGCCCCCCCCTCAAGGAAAAGCGCCCGCCCACTACATGCTTCTCTTGCCAAGATGCTCCTGGCAGGGACATCCTCTGCCGCTAAGCCCTGCCAGGCGGGAGCTGCCACTGCCCAAAGTTTCTGCTTCACCAGACTAGCATCCTTCCTAGTCAGAAAACGGTTGCCCCACGGCCCTGAGCCATCTCCCTGGCGCAAGCAGCCGCAAAGTTCCCCCTTCAGGTGTCATGCCAGGTCAGCAAGTCCGTCGTTCCCGCGAGCGGTTCCTAGACTTGCAGTAATCCTCTCTTTTTGGACTGCCCACCCGGCATCTACAGCCCCTTTGAGTCCAGCTAGCTAGCTGAGCTTTTGAATGGGCGCGATGCGGGGATCCAAAATTTTTCGGCCAACGGCGGGAAATTTCACGGCCAAGGTAACCTGGTCGCCACTACCAAAGATGTGAGTAATTTGCCCCTGGCCAAATTTGGGGTGTTGCAGGCGATCTCCCACCGCCCACTGCTGGGGGCCCTGACGGCGAGCGGTCTTGGCCTTGGGCGTGGCCGCAGCCATGTTGTCCGCGGAGAACGAAAGCCCCCTGCCTCTCTCCCATTGGATCAGCTCTTGGGGCAGCTCACTCAAAAATAGAGAGGGGATGGCAGATTCGCGGTTGCCGTAGAGCCGCCGTTCGCTGGCGTGGCAGATAAACAATTGCTCACGGGCGCGGGTGATGCCCACGTAGCAGAGGCGCCGTTCTTCTTCCAAAGCAGCGGGATCCTCCAAAGCCCGAAAATTGGGAAATAGTCCCTGCTCTACCCCCACCAAAAATACGACCGGGAACTCCAGCCCTTTGGAAGCGTGCAACGTCATCAACGAAACTTTCTCAGCTCCCTCCTGAAGGTTGTCCAAATCCGAAGCCAAAGATACATTGCTCAAGAAAGCCTCAAGGCTGGGCTCCTCCTGTTCTTCTTCAAATTGACGGGCGGCGTTGTAGAGCTCCATTACGTTGGCGACTCTTTCCTCAGCCTCTCCCTGGGCCTTGAGATCTGCCAGATAGCCAGAATCCCGCAGCAATGCTTCCAAAAGAGTGGCAGCAGAAACCTGAGCCACTTGTTTGTGCCAATGTTCGATGAACCGGACAAACTGGATGACCGGCTTGGCGGAACGCCCCACCAAGTTGGTTACAGCAGCCTCGTCGCTGAGGAGAGTCCACAGGGGCACATTTAAGGCAGCCGCCGCTTCGGTTAGCTTGTCCAGAGTCGATTTGCCGATACCCCGCCGCGGCACATTGATAATGCGCAGCAGGCTAAAAGAGTCAGCAGGGTTGAGCACAGCCCGCAAATAGGCCAGCACATCCTTAATCTCTTTGCGATCGTAAAATCGCGGCCCGCCCACCACGGTGTAAGGGATCCCCCAGCGCAGCAGAACCTCTTCAAAGGGGCGAGACTGGGCATTGGTGCGGTAGAGAATGGCAAAATCTCCCCAGGAAAAGTTGGGATTTTGGCTGTGTAACCTGCGGATGGTGTTGACTACAAACTCAGCCTCAGCGATCTCGTCCTCCGCCTGGTAGCAAACGATGGGATTGCCCAAGGGGCGAGTTGGCCGGAGAACTTTATCAATGCGCTCGGTGTTTTTCTCAATGAGGACGTTAGCTGCCTGCAAAATAGTAGCTGTAGAGCGATAGTTTTCCTCCAGCTTGATCAGGGTGCGGGTATCGTCATCTGGGAGGCCATCGCCAAAGGTCTCTTGAAACTCCAGCAAAATGGTGAAGTCTGCCCCACGAAAGCGATAGATGCTTTGATCTGCATCTCCCACGACAAAGATCGACCGGTTTTTCCAATCCAACTGAGATCTGCGGGTCTCGCCGTTGGTGACCAGCAGCCGGATCAGCTCATACTGGGTGCGGTTGGTGTCTTGGTACTCGTCCACCAGAATGTGCCGGAAGCGCTGGTGCCAGTAAGCCAAGACCTGCTCATTTTGGCGAAACAGCTGTACCGGGATCCAAATTAAGTTGTCGAAGTCGAGGGCGTTATTGGCCGCCAGTTGATCTTCGTAGAGCTCGTAAACCTGAGCCAGGATGCGGCCCCGGAAGTTGGGCTGGTGTCGCTCCAGATCGGCGGGAGTCCAACCCTGGTTTTTGGCCTTGCTGATGGCGTACCGCACCGATCTTGGATCGAACTGGCGCTCATCTAAATTGAGTTGCTTAGTTACAATCTCTTTAACCAGGGATTGGGCGTCCGACTCATCGAAAATTGAGAAGTCACGAGTCCACTTGCGTCCCTTGGGATCCTGGTACTTTTCAATCTCCAGGCGCAAGACTTGGGCAAATAGGCTGTGGAACGTGCCGATCCAGAGGGGCTTAATCCAGCGGCGGTAAACGCTGGACTTCAAGCGCGTTGCTTGGGCCGGCTCCAGTTGCGCAAGTGGGATCCCAAACTGCTCCTGGGCCTCCTGCTCGGCAAAAAGCTGCTCGATGCGCTCTTTCATTTCGCGGGCGGCCTTGTTGGTGAAGGTAACAGCCAAAATCTCCTCCGGATCCACCCGATAGTGGCGGATGAGGTAGGCGATGCGGTGGGTAAGGGTGCGCGTCTTGCCGGAACCTGCCCCCGCCACCACCAGCAAGGGGCCGCAAAAGTGTTGCACCGCTTGGCGTTGAGAAGGATTGAGGCCATCCAACAAGGAGCCAGAAGTCATATCTGCCGCCAACGAGAAACTGCTTTCCATTATGGGCGCAGCCTGGCTGGCAACCCAACAGGCTTGGGAAGCCCAAAAGGTACTCTAGAGCGCCAAAGCTAAAGATGAAGACTGGTTAAGATTTGGCCAGCTCACCCCAGAACTTGCTGCTATGAAACGAGTTTTGCTTAGTTGCGGGGCCCCACCTAATTGCTGCCCGCTTGGCTTTCCAAAAAGACTGGTCGCTTTGGGGGTTGCTACCTTTGCTCTCCTCTCCGCGGGCCCGTTGGCTCCAGCTCAAGCCGGCAACTGCCCCAGCAACGGCAACCCCAACGCCCCTCTTACCCTGCAGCTGGAAAGCATTGCTGGGGATCGGCTCGACTTAAGTCAGTACGACGGCCTGCAGGTGCTGATCTTGACCAACAGCCAAACTCGCTCCCAAGCGGAGGCCCTCTCCAAAAGTTTGGCCCTGGAGTTTGGGCAAAATCCCCGCCTGCGCCAGATCGTGCTGATAGACGGCAGGGGGCTGCTGCTGGTGCGCAATTTGGTTTTGCAGGCCATTCGAGACAGCGTGCCGACGGATCCCCGCTTGGTTTCTCCGTTTGTCTATGTCTCGGTCGATTTCGAGGGATCAGCCATCCAAAAACTGCAGGAGGTGGCTGCCGAGGTGCTGCCCGGGATCGATTTTCGCCGCCAGGCCGCCTTGCTGCTTTTGGACAGTCAAGGCACCCTCCTGAGCGGGTTCGCCGATCTGGAGCAATCTAACCTCCGCATTCGCCAGTGCATTCGCACGCGCGTTTGACGGCCTTGGATCCCGCTTTTCCCCTGCCTCTTCCCAACCGCTAAACTGGTTTAGCAGAGCTATGGACAACCTTAAAACGGCTGGGTGCCGGGATCCATGCGCCACCAGCTCAAGACCTTAAACCAAATCCTCGACTACAAGCTAGCCGATCTGCGGCTGTTTGGCCGCGCCGAGCTGAAGGGTCAGGTGCTGAATGTGCTGCTGGAACGGCTGCCCGGCGATGTGGTGGACACGCTGCAGGTGATGGAGGTGGTGCGCAGCGCTGTCGAGGCCTCACTGCTGCAGGGGTTGCGCAAAGTCAACGTCTACCTCTGGTGCCGTGGTCAAACTGAAGCAGCGCCGGAGTGGAGTGAAAGCTTTGTGGTTGAGCCGTTGACCCTGAGCAGGCCGGAGGGAGCTTGGAGCCGCGCCTCCAGCTACCGGCAAGACTATCCCACCATGCGGGTGCTGCTTTTTGGCTTGGGCCTTTGCCTGGGTGGCCTCTACCTGCTGGGCTGGGAGCGGACGAGCGGGATCGACTGGATCCCAGTGGCGTTGGCCTTCGGCTTGGGGGTGATCTTCCCCTGGCTCAAACGCTCCCTCAACCAGTGGGTTC
>NZ_JANSIY010000040.1:17819-20929 GCF_047462295.1 Synechococcus sp. H60.3
CTGGATCCCAGTGGCGTTGGCCTTCGGCTTGGGGGTGATCTTCCCCTGGCTCAAACGCTCCCTCAACCAGTGGGTTCATCCTCTGTTCCTACGCCTCGGCCTGGGGCTGGGGCTGGTCTTGTTGGGCCTGGCAGTGGCGTTGATCTGGCGGCAGGGTTGGAGCACTGCCTATGGGATTCTCACCCTGCTGGCTCTTCTCCTGCTGGGGCTGGGATCCTGAGACCTCTCAATCGGCGGTGGTGCCGCTGAAAACGGGCAGGGCTGGCCCTGTCATCCACACGTGTTGGGTGTCAAGATCCCAGCGAACCTCCAGGCTGCCTCCCGGCAGCTCTACCGTGGCTTGGGGCTTGGCCCGCTCTTCCAAGACGGCAGCTACTAGGGCGGCACAAGCCCCTGTTCCACAGGCCAGCGTCGCCCCTGCCCCTCGCTCCCAAACCCGCAGCCGCAGGCGGTTAGGGCTGAGCACCTGCACGAATTCGGTGTTGGTGCGCTCCGGAAAGGCAGGGTGATGCTCAAACAGGGGGCCTACCCTTTCCAGATCCAGCTCTTCCAGGGATCCCTCCTCCTCGAGAAAGACCACGCAATGGGGGTTGCCCATGCTCACCGCCGTCACCGGCCACTCCCGCCCGGCCACTGGGAGCGGTTGCCGAATCACCTTCTCCTCTGGCCCGGCCAGCGTGGTGGGAATCTGCTGGGCCAACAGGCGAGGGATCCCCATGTCCACTGTCACCAGGCCATCGGGCTGCACCCGCGGCACAATCCGCCCCGCCAAGGTGTGGATCTGGTAGGCACCATCCTGAGCGGGGATCCCCAGATCCTGTAAAAAGCGGGCCAAACAGCGGATCCCGTTGCCGCACATTTCCGCCTCCGAGCCGTCGCTGTTGAACAGGCGCATGCTGAAATCGGCCCCCGCCTGCCCCGGCAGCAGGAAGATAACCCCATCTGCCCCCACGCCAAAGCGGCGGTTGCACAGGGCAACGGCCTCTTCTGGAGTCAGACAGGGCTGGGACTGGTGGCGGTTATCCACCAAGATGAAGTCGTTCCCCAGGCCTTGGTATTTGTGGAAGGGGAGACGAGAGGGTAACCGAGCAGGCATGCACTGGAACCGCAAAACGACCGGCTTCAATCCTCGTGCATCTCGTAGGGATCCTGCAAGTTTTTGGCAGGGGGGCCAAAGGCCGTGTAGATGGCAAAGGCGGTGATGCAGATGGTTGTCGCCGCAATGGCCACAACCAGCGAAAGGGTGGATTCCATAGCTAACTCTTCAATTCTGAGAGAATCTTCCTACATATTACACAAGTTTACAATTCATTGCCGGCGGCAAAGGGAAGTGACCAGATTCTGTTAGCGTGATTTTAAAAGGAGGCTGTCTGGCTGGGATCTGCCGCCGTGCTGACCTCCGACTGGGTAAACCTGTCCTCTCTTTGACCTAGCGCGAGAACCTATGGCTATTCGTACCAAACTGGGCGATCTGCTGCGTCCCCTCAACTCGGAATACGGCAAGGTGGCCCCTGGCTGGGGCACCACACCTCTGATGGCGGTCTTTATGGTGCTGTTTGGCATCTTTTTGCTGATCATCCTGCAGATCTACAACAAGTCGCTGCTCCTGGAAGACATCAACGTCTCCTGGGAGAGCCTCAGCTTCTAGTTCTTCTGGCTGCCGCGGGCTGTCTAGGTGGTGTACTCGGCGTTGATGCGTACGTAGTCGTAGCTGAGATCGCAGCCCCAGGCAACGCCCTGGCCAGATCCCTGGTGGAGATCCACGGTGAAGATTACTGGGTCTCCTTTCTTTAGGTACTCGGAGGCTGCCTGGCGATCAAAAGCCAAAGGCATTCCCCCCTGCAACAGCAGAAAATCCCCCAGGCGAACCTCCAAGCGACGGCTGTCAAAGGGGATCCCAGACCGCCCAGCAGCGGCGGCCACTCGTCCCCAGTTGGGATCATTGCCAAAAACTGCTGCCTTCACCAGGGGAGAGCTGGCGATCACGCGGGCCATCTGCCGGGCCGACCTATCGTTGGGAGCTCCCTGCACCCGGATCTCCAGCAGCTTGGTGGCCCCTTCCCCATCGCGGGCAATGGCCTTGGCCAGGTCAATGCAGACCTGAACGACCATCTCCGCCAGAGTCTGGGCCGCTTCCGTGCTGGCCTGCAGGGGGGGGATCCCGCTTTGGCCATTGGCCAGGGCCAGTACCATGTCATTGGTGCTAGTATCCCCGTCCACGGTGATTTGGTTAAAGCTGAGGTCGGCAGCCTGCTGGAGGAGCTGCTGCCACAGGTGGGGATCTACAGCCGCGTCGCAGGTCAAGAAAGCCAGCATCGTCGCCAAGTTGGGGTGGATCATGCCGGATCCCTTGGCAATGCCTCCCACCCGGATGGTGTAGCCGTCGATCTCGGCCTCTAGGGCTGTACTCTTGGTTACCAGGTCGGTGGTGAGGATGGCGCGGGCGGCGCTCTCTCCTCCTGTGGGCGAGAGGCTGTCGATCAGGCGGGGCAGGGCTGCCTCGATTTTGGCCATTTCCAATTGCCGCCCGATCACCCCTGTCGAGGCAGTGAGCACCTGTTGGGCCGGGATCCCCAGCCGTTCTCCTACCCAGAGAGCCAGTTGGGTGTTGTTGCGCTCCCCTTCTTCTCCTGTACAGGCGTTGGCTTGGCCGGCGTTGCAAAGGATGGCCCGCACCGGTTGCCCTTGGGCGAGGATCCTTTGGTTATAGGTAACACAAGCGGCCTTGACCTGGTTGGTAGTGAAAACGCCAGCCCCCACTGCATTGCAGTCAGAGACGATCAAAGCCAGATCGGCAGCTCCAGAGGGCTTGAGGCCGGCAGCCACGCCAGCAGCGCGGAACCCTCGTGGGGCGGTAACGGCGCCTGCAACCCGTTTAAATTGGGATCCCATAGATTCTGGGGCTAAGGGGTGATCGGCATTATCATACCGGCTTGCCGCTCAGACCGGGGTTCAGGGTCAGGGCTGGCAACTGGCAAGTTTTGCCCAAGAAACTCTCTGGAAACCACATCTGAGGGAGGGCGGGGGTTGACCCTCCCACCGCCTAAAGGTGGGGAATTCTTACGCCGTTCAACAACGAACTCGTAAAGACGCTGTCAAGACACCTCTAG
>NZ_JANSIY010000041.1:0-2101 GCF_047462295.1 Synechococcus sp. H60.3
TATCTAGAACAAGCTGCCCTAGTGGAATTGTCTGCTTTGCAGTGGAGTTTGGATACAACTCTATGGTGAGCGCGACCAACTTTCCCTCTATTTCTCCATCGACAACTTTGGCTCAAGCTGAGTCTAAACATTGCCTTTGGGTTTGCACCACCTGTGGATCTCGCTGGGTCAACGGCCAAAAAGAAGGGATCAGCAAGGGAGAAATGCTCCTAGCTGCCTTGCAATCCCAAAGGCTCAATCCCCAACTGCAACTGAAGCCAGTTGCCTGTATGAGCGGCTGCAGCCACGCTTGTGTGGTTGCGCTGGCAGCCCCCCGAAAGATGACCTATGTCTTTGGCGATCTCGATCCAAAAGACGTGGAGCCAATCTTGCAAACGGCGGAGCTGTATTTGACAAAGCCCGATGGGATCCTGCCCTGGGCAGAGCGCCCCATCAAAAAGGGGGTGATTGCCCGCATTCCGCCAATCCAATAGGAGCAACCTATGGCTGTTTTCAATCCCTGGGTCACACCCCTAAACCAAACTTGGCAAGAGGTTTCCCCCATCGGCTGGACAACCGTTTACGAAGGGATCCCGGCTCACATCGACTGTCTTGGGCCGCTGCTCTATGAGCTCTTTCAGGAGCGCTGGGCCGAGATCCAAGTGGGCCAGGTGGTGGAGGGTGGCGTCCTGGAAGCGGCCTTCAAGGATCCCCCTACTCTCTGTGTGCTCTACGACGGCTACTTGACCGTGGCCACGGAAACTTGGCATTTGCATCTGTGTTTGGAGGAACACCAGGGCGGCCCCTACCGCAGAACTCCTCCTGAGCTGCGCCGCAAAAGATTGGTCGGCCGCGCCGCCCTCTATCGCCGCCTCAATCCGCAGGGCCAGCCTCGCCAATGGGGGATCCAGTTTTGGAACGGGGCAGAGGAATCGCTGCTGCAGATCTTTTTGCCCAGTCCCTTTTTGGGGCCAGGAGAAGACTACCTGCCCGAAGGCAAAGCCGACTATCAGCAGCTTTCCCTTTATGAACGCCTGCGAGCCATTTACGTCGAGGGAAAAGAGCGGATCCCTTACGCAGATAACCCTCTCAAGCGGCCCTATTTGGCGGTTTGCCGTTCCAGCCGCTGCTATCCTTCTCGCCACTATCAGCCGGTGGTGGAAGCTTTGCAATCGGCCCTGCGCGAGGCCAATCTGGATGTTCCGGTTATCACCTCAGGATGCCTAGAAGTCTGCCAACAAGGGCCGGTGGTTTTCTACTCTGGTGACCGCACCTGGTACAAGCAAGTCACACCCCCAGTAGCGCGGCAAATTGTCCAGGAGCACCTGCTGAACAAGTGTCCCTTAAAAGCTCACCTTTTTCCTGGGGATTAGCCTATGGTCAGCCTACAAGCTCTTGTCCAGTCCATCCCCAAAACCCGCCGCGGGATCCCGGAGGTCATTTGGATCCAAGCCACCCGCGATCTAGCCCAAGGTCGATTTTGGCCCAGCCTATTGACCACCATCGGCTGCCTTAGCAACATTGCCTATACCTGTACACTGCCTTTTGTAACTGTTGGCATCGTCACGGGCACCACGTTAACTCGCCAAAGGGCAATCGTCAGCGCTTCGATGATTTGGCTGGCCAACCAAATCTTTGGCTACACCTGGCACAACTATCCCCGTACCCCTGATTCTTTGGCTTGGGGGTTGGTCTTGGGGATCGGCACGGTGGGGGTGGCGTGGCTGGCCAGCTATCGCCCGCTCTTTTTCCAGCCCCACCCTGTCCAACCTCGGCAATGGCTGCGCAATTACCTTTGGATCCTAGTCATGCTGATCCTAGGGTTCCTTGCTTTTGAAGGGCTGATCTTGGCAGCCGGCCTGGTGCTGGGTGGAACAGAGGGCCTGACCCTGCCCATCTTGGGCAAGATCTGGTTGCACAACTGGCTGTGGACGGGCTTTTGGCTTGGGATCCACGCGCTGCTGGCCTGGGACAGAGGACGCCGCCGACTGGAGTTGGCGAAAGCCCACCTCAGCGGGCTGGGGTATCCCCAAGGGAGATCCAGGCCAGAATAGGGGTGACCTGCGCGCGAGGGATCCCTTTGCAGCCCGCTCAGCTCGACAACTCCCCCTTTGACCGGCTC
>NZ_JANSIY010000041.1:2201-20664 GCF_047462295.1 Synechococcus sp. H60.3
TCGGCTTCCTGCCGCTTGCTGCTGTTGAGCGGCAAGGGGGGCGTGGGCAAAACCACCCTGGCCTGTGCCCTAGCCCGTCACCTAGCCCAGAGGCAACCAGAGCGCCGTCTGCTGTTGCTGTCCACCGATCCGGCCCACTCCCTGGGGGATGTGCTGGGGATCCCGGTGGCCGACACCCCCCAACCCCTGCCGGAAAGTGCTCCGCACCGCTTGCGCGAACGGCCCAACTTGCAGGTGCGGGCCCTCCAGGCCGAGGAGCTGCTGCAGTCTTTCAAGCAGACCTACGGCCCGGCTCTGGAGCTGATTGCCGAGCGGGGCAGTTGGCTGGGGCGAGAGGATCTGTTGCCCCTTTGGGATCTGGACTGGCCGGGGGTGGACGAGCTGATGGCCATCCTCGAGGTCAACCGCCTGCTGGCAGGCCAAGAGGTGGACACAGTCATCCTGGACACGGCCCCCACCGGCCACACCCTGCGGCTGTTGGAGTTGCCCGACTTTTTGGATAATCTGCTGGCGGTGTTTGCCACCTTCCAGGCCAAGCACCGCGAGGTTGTCCAATCCCTGACGGGCACCTATCGACCGGATGAGGCCGATGCTTTTTTGACCCGGCTACAAAGTGAGCTGGAGGGAGGCAAAGCCCGCCTCACCGACCCGGAGAGCACCTCTGCTTGGCTGGTGCTGATCCCGGAGCCGTTGAGCGTGGCGGAGACCCGCCGCTTCTGTCAACAACTGCAAAGCCGCCGTGTGCCTGTGGGGGGTCTTCTGGTCAACCAGGTGCTGCTGGGGACGGTGGCGGCCGCAGGGGAAAAAGCGGAAGCAACCCCCAGCCGCCCCTCGCCTCTTTACCTAGCCCGCCAGCAGGAGCAGTGGCGCTGGCTAAAAACACTCCAAGAGGAGCTGCCTGGCTATCCCATCTGGGTTTGTCCCTATCAACTGGAGGAGCCGATTGGGCCGACGGCCCTGGACAAGCTGGTGCAACAGCTTCGCCCCTTGCCAGAGGTGCTGCCGCAGTTGGAAGAGATCCCCCCTAGCCCAGGGGAGCCTGTCGGCGGGATCCCCTCCCCCCCAAGGGTGGCCCTGCCAGATTTTTTGGCCCAAGGGATCCGCCTTGTGCTGGTGGGGGGCAAGGGCGGAGTGGGCAAGACCACGGTGGCCGGGGCCCTAGCCTGGAACTTGGCCCAGCGCCATCCCGACCAGCGGCTCTTACTGGTCTCCATCGACCCGGCCCACTCGCTGGGGGATCTGTTTCAGACAAAGCTGGGTCAGGAGCCGCTGCCGCTCTTGCCCAACCTGCTGGGCCAGGAGATCGAGGCGGCGGCAGTGCTGGAGCGCTTCCGCCAGGACTACCTGGAAGAGGTGGCGGCTATCCTGGCGGGGGAGGAAACGGCAGGGGTGGAGATCCAGTACGACCCGCAGGCTTGGCGACAGCTTTTGCAGATGCCCCCTCCCGGCCTAGACGAGGTGATGGCCCTGCTGACGGTGCTGGAACAAGAAGCCAGCGGCCAGTTCGACCTGGTGGTGGTGGATACCGCCCCCACCGGCCATCTCCTGCGCTTTTTGCAGATGCCGCAGGCCCTAGAAGGCTGGGTGAGCTTGGCCCTGAAGCTGTGGCTAAAGTACCGCGACGTGGTGGGCCGGCCGGAATGGGCGCAGCGGTTGCGGGATCTCCTGGCCCAGGTGCGCCAGCTGCAGCGGCGGCTGCGGGATCCCCAGTTTGTTAGCTTTGTCCCCGTCTTCAACCCCGAACAGGCAGTTCTGGCGGAAACCGAGCGCCTCTTGGCGGAGTTGGATGCCCTGGGGATCCCCCATCCCTACGCCGTTCTCAATCGGGTTTGGCTGGAGGACTCCACCCCCTTTGGCGCAGCCCTTTGGCGCCGCCACCAGGCCATCCTGGCCCAGTTGCCCCAGCGCTTTCCCCAGCAGGCCATTGTCACCCTCCCTTTCCTGCACCCGCCCAGCCTAGAAGCCGTTGGGGCTTACCTGCTAGGCAGCCCGGCGCCAATTCCCGCCTAGGGAGGCTAGCCTAGAGAAAGTGCGGGTGCCGCCTCTTTCCTCTGCGTTTTGCCTATGTTGCCCAACCTCCCCCAGCAAGCCATCCCCCTGTTCTCGATTGCTGCAGCCATCCTGTTGGTGTACCTGCCCATGGGCGTGGTCGGCTATGCCCGCGCCCGCGTTGGCTACGATCCCCATGCGCCGCGGGCTATGTTCGACCGGCTGCCTCCCTACGGCCAGCGGGCCACCTGGGCCCATGCCAACGGCTTTGAGGCCCTGGGCACCTTTGCGCCGTCAGCCTTGATTGCCTATGTTACTGGCCCCCACCCGGATCCCTGGCTGTTTGGCCTTAGCGGCGACGAAGGGGTAGCCTTGCTCTGCGGTGTGTTTCTGCTGGCACGGCTGTTTTACAACTTTTTCTACATCGGCGACATTCCCCTGGGGCGCTCCCTCTCCTTTTTGGTTGGGTCGCTGGCCACGCTGGGCCTGCTGCTGATTGGCCTGTTGCCGTTTCTGGGCCAGAACTGGGCTTAGCCCGAGGCTACAGCCGCAGCGACGAGAGGGCCACGCCAGCCCGGTGGGCCACCACCACGCCAATGGCCTCCAGGTAGGAGCTAACCGCCACATGCGGGATCCCCAACTGGCGCGGGTGAACCTGCATGACGGTGGTGTTTTCTTCGACGGCAATAAACAGGGGCGGGCGGGGGCGGCTGGCGAGGTAAAGTAGGCCGGGGCCGCCAAAGGCGGTGGCCGGGGCAATGACGCTGTCCACCTGCTCGGCTGTCAGGTCGCCCGTCTGGAGGGGATCCCCCCTTTTCACAAACTGGGGAGCGTAGCTCAGCCCTGCCAAAACCGAGGGCAGGAAAGTAAACCCCACCTCTTCAGCGGCAGCGCGGGGGTGAACCGGCTTGGGGTCGGGATCAGGGTAGAGGGCCGGAGCATGGGCACACGGGATCCCCAGCTCCCGCACCACCAGGTGGCTGAGGATGGCCTCGGCCCCCGCCAGGGGATCTACCCCCTGCCCCTGCTCGTACTGGCTAAAGTCAAGATCGTCGGGGAAGCGGGCCACCACGGCAATGGCCTCGGCCCCTGCATAGAGTAGCGCACGGGCGGCTTCCAGGAGCGCCTCGGGATCCGCTAGGGATCCCTGGCTGGCCCCGGCAGGGGAGAAGCTGACGGCAACGCCTAAGGGTCGAGGAGTCAAGCGCCAGGGGCCGATGTCCAGCCCCAGCGTGGCCTGAGCGGCTTGCATGACCTGCAAATGGCGCTGGCGCAGATCCTCAGGGATCCCGGCATCCAGCACCACCCCGATGCGGTTTTGCCGCACTGGCCTGAGGGACCACTCCCCGGCACAGAAGCGATCCAGGCCGTATCCTTCCACGTAGAGCACATTCCCCAGGGGCCAGAAGAGGGTAGCGCCGTTGAGGACATTGGGGTGGGTGATGACGCAATCCGCGGCTGCGGCCAAGGCGCGGGCCACGGGCAGGGCATCGCCGGCAAAGCCGCCCACCCGGGCACCGATACCGGTGGGAACCAAAAGCAGGACGGTGTAGGGGCGACCCATCGGACTAGACCTGGGACAAAAGCTGCTGCGCCAGCGCCTCAGCCCGCCGCACGCAGTCGCCCAGGGCTACACCGTCCAGGTAGTTGGCGCACACCCAGATCCCCGGCGTCTGGGAGGCCAGGTGGACCTGCAACTGGGCCATCCGCTGCCGGTGGCCGAGGGTGTATTGGGGAATGGCGCGGGGCCACAGGCGTTCGCCCAGGTAGATGGGCTCGGCGCGGCGGGTAAGCAGGACCTGACTGAGCTCGGCGTGGACAATTTGCGCTCGCTCCTCAGGGGACAGAGCAGTGATGGGTGGGATCCCTTGCCGGCGGGCCAAGGCAGCATCGGTAGCACCGCCCAGGAAGCTGAGGAAGCTGTGGTAGCCCTGGGGAGCCCGCTCCGGGAAAAGACAGGAGGCCCAGATAGTGCCTAGGGTGCGTAGACCCTGGGAGCGCGGGATGAGGTGGCCAAAGCCCCGCAGCGGCTGCGGCAGAACCGCTTGGGGATAGGCCAGAGCCACCACTGCCACCGGCGGATAGGGGATCCCAGCCAAGAGCTGGCTGGCCTCGGGGTTGAGTTCCTGCAGCAGCAAGGCAGCCTCATAGGCGGGGAGAGCCAGCACCACCTGGCGAGCAGCCACCCAGCGGGATCCCTCTGGGGTTGCAAAGCCCACCCCATAGAGCTCTCCCTCCCGCTGCAGCTGCACCGCTTGCCAACCCAGCCGCAGGCTGTCGCCCAGCTTTTGGGCTAGGGCCTCTGGCAACTGCTGCAGCCCCTGCCTCAGATTGCCCAGTTGGCCGCGTTTGGGCGGGGGTTGGATGGCTGCGGGAAAAGGCTGGGGTCTTTGGCGCAGAGCCTGCAGGGCGCCGGCAAAGAGACTGCCGTAGCGCTCCTCTAGACCAGCTACCCGAGGGAAAGCTGCCACCGCGCTGAGTTGATCCGGATCCCCGGCATAGACCCCTGAGGTGAAGGGCTCCACCAGGCGCTCCACCACTTCGGATCCCAGTTGTCGCCGGAAAAACTGCCGCACCGTCTCCTCCTGCCCCGGCGGCGGAGGGACAAACCCCAACAGGCCCTGCAGAGCCCGCAGCTTACCACCCACACTGAGCAGCCGTGAGCCCAGAGCCGCCGTGGGGCTCAGCGGCACTGGCAGCAGCTCTCCTTCCCAGTAGATGTAGCGGGGCAGCTTGGCATCGGCCAGCACCAGTTGGTCGGCCAGGCCCACCTCGGCAATCAAGTTGAGCAGGGCAGGCGTAGGGGTAAAGCTGTTGGGGCCTTCCTCCCAGCGGTAGCCGTCTTTGGATTGGGTGGAAATGCAGCCGCCCACCCGAGAGCTGGCCTCGGCCAAGAGCACTGGCTGAGCGGAGCCACCCCTACCAGAGAGACCCTGCTGCAGGCGCCAAGCCAGCGTCAGGCCGCTGATGCCCGCCCCAATGACCACCACTTCGGCTCTGAGGAGTTCAGGGGTTGCAAGATCCGCGGTCGCTGCCAAGCTGTCTATCCTCCATCACGGGCAACACGAGGGGCGCCATTAGCGCAGCACGCGAAACAGGCTGGGGATCCCGGCTACCTGGGGAAGCTGCTGGATCTCGGCCAGCGCCTGCCGGCAGTCAGCCTCGCGCACGGTGTGGGTGAGGACAACAATCTCCGCCAGCTCCTGGTGGCACTCCTTTTGGGTAATGCTCTCCAGGCTAACCTGGTGCCGGCCAAAGCAGGTGCCAATAGCTCCCATCACCCCCGGTCGATCCTGGGCCAGCACTCGCACGTAAAACTCCGACTGCACCTCCGCCAGTGGCAGCAGGGAGGCAACAGGAGGAGAAACAGGCAATCCCCAGAGAGGATTGGGGAGATGGGCCCCTGTCTGCAGGTGGGCAAGTAGGGTGAGCAGATCCCCAACGACAGCACTGGCCGTCGGCCCCTGTCCCGCCCCCGGCCCGGAGAGCACCACCTGGCCCAGGGGATCCCCTTGTACCCAGACGGCGTTGTCCACGCCGTGGATATTAGCCAGCGGGTGGGTCAGCGGCAATAGGGTGGGGTGGACGCGGACATCCAAGGCCGTTTCGGATCCTGGGACACCAGCCCTCTGGGCAATGGCCAAAAGCTTGAAGGTGTAGCCCCACTCGCGGGCATAGCGGATGTCGGTGGGGCTGATGCTGCGGATCCCTTCGCAAGGGATGGCCTCCCGCGGCACCGACACCCCAAACGCCAGGCTAGCCAAAATGGCGATCTTGTCCGCCGCATCCCATCCTTCCACATCGGCGCTGGGATCCGCCTCCGCATAGCCGCGGGCTTGGGCTTGGGCCAGCGCTTCGGCAAAGGAGCTACCCTCCTGGGCCATCTGGCTGAGGATGAAGTTGGTCGTGCCGTTGATGATGCCCCAGACCGCCTGGATGCGGCTGGCCTGCAGCGACTGCTGCAAAGTCTGGACGACAGGGATCCCACCCCCCACGGCTGCCTCCAGCAGCACGGCCACCCTGGCCTGGGCAGCAGCGCGGAAGATCTCCTCGCCATAGCGGGCAATGACCGCTTTGTTGGCTGTAATGACTGGCTTGCCGTGGTCAATGGCCTTTAGGATGAGGCTGCGAGCCGGCTCCAGCCCGCCCATGAGCTCAATCACCACGTCAATGTCTGGATCCGACACAATCCGCTCTAGGTCAGTGGTCAGGCGCTCAAGCGGGATGGATACCCGCCGCGGCCTGTCCAGGGAACGCACCCCTACCGCCGCAAGCTCGACAGCCTGCAAGAGGGGGTGAGGTGGGCGTTGCAAAATCTCTACCACGCCCGTGCCGACAGTACCCAGCCCCAGTAGCCCAACCCGATAGACCACAGCCGCTCCCTCGCCCGTTGATCCCTGAGACCCAAAGACTTCCTTACCTTTACCAGGTTGACACACTCCTGGCCCCATCAGGACGAGATTTTGGCCATCCATCCCAAGGCGCTTTGGGTTCAGGGGGAAGGTGCGTTGAGACAGCCGCAGGGATCCCTCGCTGTGGGGGCAGTGCCGGTTTGGGGTTTATGCTGAAGGGGGGATCCCTTTACAGATGTTTTCATTCATAGCCTTCATGTCCAGAACCTGTACCATCTACCGCCGTGCCCATTTTGCCGCCAGCCACCGCTACTGGCTGCCGGAGCTCTCTGAAGCCGAGAACCTGGCCCGCTTTGGCCCCCACGCCCGCTTCCCCGGCCACGGCCACAACTACGTGCTGGAGGTGGGCTTGACGGGAGAGGTGGACGAGTACGGCATGGTGCTTAACCTCTCAGAGGTCAAGCAAGTGCTTCAGGAACGGGTCATTCAAGAGCTGAACTTTGCCTACCTCAACGAAGCTTGGCCAGAGTTTGCCCAAACCCTGCCCACCACCGAGTTCATCGCCTACGCTATCTGGCAGCGCCTAGCCGATGCGCTGCCGCTCAGTAGTATGCGCCTCTACGAGGATCCCCACCTTTGGGCCGAATACCGAGGAGAAGCCATGCAAGCCTACTTGACCGTTGCCACCCACTTTAGCGCCGCCCACCGCTTGGCCTTGGATCACCTCAGTCTGGAAGAGAACACCGCCATCTACGGCCTCTGCGCCCGTCCCCACGGCCACGGCCACAACTATGGCCTGGAGATCACCGTCAAGGGATCCATCGACCCGCGCACGGGGATGATCGTGGACTTGGCGGCTTTGCAGCGGGTAATTGAGGAGCAGGTGGTCAAACCCCTAGATCACACCTTCTTAAACAAAGACATCCCCTACTTTGCCCAGGTGGTGCCCACCGCCGAAAACATTGCCCTCTACATCCAGCGGCTGCTGACTCTGCCCCTGCGGGAGCTGGGGGTGCAACTGCACCGTGTCCGCCTGCAGGAAAGCCCCAACAACAGCAGCGAGGTCTATGGGGAGTTTCCGCTAGAGGAGCTGGGCGCAGCTACCGCTGCCACCCCATACCCCGCGAGCGAGGGCAAGAGGGATCCCTCTGAAGTGGAGCCCCTAGCTGCCGGCAGGGGTAGGCCAGCCGCCTATGCTGGATCTTGTTAAACTGAGCGAGCAGATTCCCGCCTTCGCCCGCCACCTGCAGCAGGAGTCGAAGGCCAACCAAGAGCGTCTGCGCCTGGCCTTGCAAGAGTTTGCCCGCCTGCAGCGAGAACCCCAAGCCTGGCAGTCCCGCTGGGCGGAGTGGGGATCCCATCTCGCCTTTACCTGCGCCAGTCCCGCCGAGCCGCCGGAAACCTGGGGATCCCTGCCCAAAGTGGAACCTTTGCAGGGGCCGCACACGGTGGTGGCCACCGACGGCTCCCAGATCCTGCCCAGCCACCACGAGATCGCCTACTGCTCGCTCATCAACATTGGGCGGGTAGCCCTCCACTACGGCACGCAAGAGTGGCCGCTGCTGGACAGCCAGCCCCTGCTGATCTACGGGCAGGAGCCCTTTGCTCAACCGAACCGATCCAACTCCCTTCCAGGAGCGGCCCCGCGCCGTCTTCGCCGCCAACCCCGCCGAGAGGAAGGAGATCGCGGTGAGGGGGCGGAGATTGCTTTGGACGCCGAAGAGGTGCTGGCTTTGCGGCGCTCCCAGGCAGAGTTGGAGGAGCTGGCCCAGTTGGCCCTGTCGCTGTCCTGCCGTCGCCTCACGCTGGCGCTGCTGGATGGATCCCTGATCCCCTGGGGACTGGAGTCGCTGCCTAGATCAACCCAACGTCCCTGGCTGGATCCCATCCTGGCGACCCTGGAGCAGTTGCGGGCGGCCCGCATCCCCCTGGTGGGCTACATCAGCGCTTCCCGCAGCAGCGAAACCCTTAACTACTTGCGCCTGGGGCTGTGCCCCTACCTGGGCTGCGACTGCTATCGCTACTGCGCCGGCGAGAAAACTCCCCCCTGCCAGCCCTTTGCCCCCCTGGCAGATCGCGTTTTTTGGGGATCCCTGCTGCAGGCGGGAGAGCGCAGCCCCCTCTGGCGCAGTGGCGCCAGCGTCCTGGAGACTTTTGGGGAACATCACATCCACTGCTGTTACTTGAATGTTGGCGCGAACCCTGGCGAGGGATCCCTGCCGGAGATTGCCCGGCTAGAGTTTCCCGCCTGGGTGGCCCAGGATCCAGAGCTGCTGCAGCAGGCCCTGGCAGGGGTGCTGAGCCAGGTGCAAAAGGGCTTTGGCTACCCCATCGCCCTGGCCGAAGCCCATCATCTGGCTGTAGTGAGAGGAGGCGATCGGCAGCGGTTCTTCACCCTCATCGAGCAGGAGCTGATCCGCGCCGGCCTGCGCCATGTGGCCGTCTCTCGTAAGGAAGCCCAGAAGCGAACGGGTATCGCCTAATTGGTGCCAGTGCCGCAAAGCTCTTCCTTCCCTCTCCTTCTAGGAGAGGGGCTGGGGGTGAGGGAATGACTCCTTAGACCCAAAATCGTAGCGCCTGCTGGGATCCTTGGCATCCCAGAAGCGACTATAACCTATTGAGCGGATCCCAGTCCCAAGGCTATCTTTAGCCGATTGACCCCTCGGTTTTGGTTGCCGCCCTATGATGACCCGAACTCCTCTTCGCTCTGTTGGCTCCAGCTTGGCCCCCAGCCCTCTCTGGTACAAAGACGCGGTGATCTACGAAGTGCCGGTGCGGGCCTTTGCCGATAGCGATGGCGATGGCGTGGGCGACTTCCAGGGCCTGACGGAAAAGCTGGACTACCTGCAAGATCTCGGCATCACGGCCATCTGGCTGTTGCCCTTTTTCCCATCCCCCCTGCGGGATGATGGCTATGATGTTTCTGATTTTACCAACGTTAACCCCACCCTGGGCACCCTAGAGGACTTTAAAATCTTTCTAGATGCCGCCCACCAACGCGGGATCCGCGTCATCATCGAGCTGATCCTCAACCACACCTCCGATCAGCATCCCTGGTTTCAGCGGGCTCGGCGCGCTGCCCCCGGCACGCCTGAGCGGGATTTCTACGTTTGGAGCGACACCCCCGAAAAGTACAAAGAGGCCCGCATCATCTTTCAAGACTTTGAAACTTCCAACTGGGCCTGGGATCCGGTGGCCAAGGCCTACTACTGGCATCGCTTCTACTCCCACCAGCCGGATCTCAACTACGACAACCCTGCCGTGCAGAAGGCCATCTTCGAGGTGGTGGACTTTTGGCTGAGCATGGGGGTGGACGGCCTGCGGTTGGACGCGGTGCCCTATCTGTACGAGCGGGAGGGCACCAACTGCGAGAACCTGCCGGAAACCCACGCCTTCCTCAAGGCCCTACGCAAATACATTGACGAAAGATATCCCAACCGTATGCTGCTGGCGGAGGCCAACCAGTGGCCGGAAGATGCTGTGGCCTACTTCGGCGACGGAGACGAGTGCCACATGGACTTCCACTTCCCCCTGATGCCACGGCTCTTTATGGCCATCCAGATGGAGGATCGCTTCCCCATCATCGACATCCTGCAGCAGACTCCCCCCATCCCCGAAACCTGCCAGTGGGCTATTTTCTTGCGCAACCACGACGAGCTCACCCTGGAGATGGTTACCGACGAAGAGCGGGACTACATGTACCAGGTCTACGCCAAGGATCCCAACGCGCGGGTCAACCTGGGCATCCGTCGCCGCCTGGCCCCGCTGCTGGGCAACAGCCGCCGCCGCATCGAGCTGATGAACAGCCTGCTGTTTTCTCTGCCCGGCACGCCGGTGATCTACTACGGCGACGAAATCGGCATGGGGGACAACATCTACCTGGGGGATCGCAACAGCGTGCGCACGCCGATGCAGTGGAGCGCCGACCGCAATGCCGGCTTTTCTCGCGCCAACCCGCAGAAGCTCTACCTGCCCATCGTCATCGATGCCGAGTACCACTACGAAACCGTCAACGTGGAAGCGCAGCGGAACAACCCCTATTCCCTGTGGTGGACGATGAAACGGATGATTGCGGTGCGCAAGCGCTTCCAAGCTTTTGGCCGCGGCTCTTTTGAGCTGCTGCACCCGGAAAACCGCAAGGTGCTGGCCTTTATGCGGGCCTACGGCGACGAGCGCATCCTGGTGGTGGCCAACCTCTCCCGCTACGCGCAGTTTGTGGAGCTGGACTTAGCCCACTGGGAGGGGCTGATCCCGGTAGAGATCTTCGGGCGCACGCCGTTTCCTCCCATCGGCCAACTGCCCTATTTCCTGACCCTGGGCCCCCACTCCTTCTACTGGTTTTCCCTCGAGCCACAGCGACCAACGGAGCGGATCCACCCCAGTCACAGCAAACCGGAAGAGCCAGATCGCCTGCCCACCCTGATCGCCCCCACGTGGGAAAGCCTCTTTCAAGGGGAAAGCCAAGAGCGGCTGGAGGCGGTCTTGGGCGACTACCTCTACCGCTGCCGTTGGTTCGGCTCCAAAGCCCGCCAAATTCAGTCGGCCCAGATCTTGGATGCCATTCCCTGTAATCGGGAAGGGGATCCCCCCTTTCGGGGCCAGATTTTGCTCTTGCAAGTCGAGTTTACCGAGGGGGAAGCAGAACTCTACTCTCTCCCCGTGGGCTACACCACCCAAGAGGCGGCCCTGCACCTGCGCGTAGAGACACCCCAGGCAGTCATCCTCCCTGTGCAGGTGGCCGGGGATCCGCCGGGCGTGCTTTTCGACGCGCTGGCCGATAAAACCTTTTTGTCGTTGCCGCTGCAGATCATCGCCCAGCAGGGCCGCCTGCGCCACTCCTCAGGGGAGCTGTGGGCCACCACCTATGCTCCCTTTGAGTACGACCTCGGCCTTGAACCCCGCATCCTCAAGGCGGAGCAGAGCAACACCTCGGTGGTCTACGGCAATCAGTACATCCTCAAGTTCTATCGCAAGGTGGCCGAGGGGGTGAATCCAGAGCTAGAGATCGGCCGCTACCTGCTGGAGCACCATCCCCAGGTGCGGGTGCCGCGGCTGTTGGGATCCCTGGAATATCGCCGCCGCCGTGGGGCGCGGGGCTTTGATCCCAGCGATCAGCCCATCACGTTGGCCATTTTGCAGGAGTACATCCCCAACGAGGGGGATGCCTGGCACTACACGCTGGACAGCCTGGGGCAGTTTTTCGAGACGGTGCTGGTTCACTACCTAGAGGTGGATCCCGTGCCCGTTCCGCAGGGATCCTTCTTGGAGCTGTCTCAACTCCCCTTGCCGGAGCTGGCCTACGCCACCATTGGCAGCTACCTGGAGTCGGTGCGGATCTTGGCCAAGCGCACCGCCGAGCTGCACCTTGCTCTGGCTGCCGACACCGAAAACAAAGACTTTGCCCCCGAGCCCTTCTCCAGTCTCTACCAACGCTCCATCTATCAATCCATGCGCAATTTGGTGGGGCAGGTGTTTCCGCTGCTGAACAAGCAGATCCCCAAGCTGCCGGAGGTGGAGGCCAAGTTGGCCCGGGCTGTTCGCGACCAAGAAGGGGAGATCATGAGCCGCTTCCGCCTCATCCTGGAGCGGAAGATCACGGCTTTGCGCACTCGCTGCCATGGGGATTACCACTTGGGCCAGGTGCTGTTTACCGGCAAGGACTTTGTCATCATCGACTTTGAAGGGGAGCCGGCCCGCTCCCTGGGAGAACGCCGCCTCAAACGCTGCCCCCTGCGGGATGTGGCAGGGATGCTGCGCTCTTTCCACTACGCCGTTCACACCGGCTTGCGCCAGCAACTGGAAAGCGGCCTGGTCTGCGGGGACAAGTGCCCCGACATGATGCGCTGGGCCCAGTTTTGGCACCGCTGGGTTTGTGCTGCTTTCTTGGCCGAGTATCTCCAGGTGGCTTCCCAAGGGGCTTTTCTGCCTCGCAGCCCGCAGGAGCTGGAAGTGCTGCTAGAGGCCTATCTGCTGGAGAAGGCCATCTACGAGCTGGGCTACGAGCTCAACCACCGTCCCGAGCAGGTGGAGATCCCGCTGCGGGGGATCCTGCAGTTGCTGGGCATTTCCACCCAGGTTTGAGGGATCCCGGATGTGCGGACGGTTTAGCCTGGCGGTTGCTCCCGAACGGCTGCAGCAGCATTTTCAACTCGAGAGGGGGGCAGTGGCGGCGCTCCAGCCCCGCTACAACATTGCCCCTGCTCAGCCGCTGCTGGCGGTGGTGGCGGGATCCCTTCAGCGCCAGGCCACTCAGTTCCGCTGGGGCTTGATCCCCAGTTGGAGCCGCACTCCCAAGGCCGGGTGGATCAATGCCCGCGCCGAGACCGTGGCCGAGAAACCCTCTTTCCGCCAGGCCTTTTGCCGCCGCCGCTGCCTGATCCCGGCAGATGGCTTCTACGAGTGGGCCGACCAGGGCACGGCCAAGCGACAGCCCTACTGGTTTTACCTGCTGGATCGACCGGTGTTTGCCTTTGCCGGCATTTGGGAGCGCTGGCGCAGCCCACAAGGGGTGGAGAGAGAAACTTGCGCCATCCTCAACACGCCAGCCAATCGGCTAATGGGGCTTTTCCACGAGCGGATGCCGGCCATTTTGCTAGAAGACGATTACGACCTCTGGCTGGATCCGCAGGTGCGGGATCCGGCGCGGCTCCTGCCCTTGCTTCGCCCCTACCCGGCAGAGGCCATGGCCGCCTACCCCGTCAGCACCCATGTCAACAACCCTCGCCACGAGGATCCCACATGCCGGGCTCCCATCGGAGAAGCGGTGCAGGGATCCAACCTCAGCGAGCCCGCTGGTAGCGCATCCCCGGCAGTTGCACCAGCCAGCCCTCCAGTTCCATAAGCAGCAGGGTGCTGGAGAGGGTGGCAATGTCCATCTGGGTGGCCTGAGCCAGGGCATCGAGGCTGAGGATGTCGTTGCCCAGGAGCTGCCAGAGAAGCTGCTGCTGCGGATCCCTGGGGCCGGCGGACAAGGGTTGGTCTGGGAGAGGGGATCCCTCAACCAAGCCCAGCTCTTGGAGCAGCTCCTCGATCCCCAGGATCATCGCTGCACCACTGCGGATGAGGTGCAGACAGCCGCGGGCCGCTGCTGTGTCGATATTCCCCGGCAGGGCATACACCTCCCGCCCGTATTGGTTGGCCAGGTGAGCGGTAATCAGCGCCCCTGAGCGCTCTGGGGCCTCCATCACCAGGGTGGCGCGGCAGAGGCCGGCGATAATGCGGTTGCGCTGGGGAAAGTGCTCCTTGGCCGGCGGCGTGCCGGGGGGATATTCGCTGAGGACGGCCCCTTGTTCCAGGATGCGCCGGTAGAGAGCGCGATGGTGGTCGGGGTAAACCTGATCCACCCCAGTTCCCACCACGGCCACCGTCTTGCCGCCTGCCTCCAGGCAGGCCTGGTGGGCAATGCCGTCGATCCCGGTGGCCAGTCCCGACACCACCACGCAGCCAGCTTCCGCCAGGGCGGCGCTGACTTTCTGGGTCCACTGCTGACCGTAGGAGGTGGGGGCGCGGGTGCCGACAATAGCGATGGCCGGCTGCTGCCAGTCGGGGCACTCGCCTAAGACGTAGAGAAGGGGCGGTGGATCCGGCAGCTCCCACAACAAGGGCGGATAGCCGGGATCCGCAGGGGTTAGGAAGGGGATCCCCGGCTTTTGGGTTTGCTCCAGGATCTCCCCAGGGTCGAGGCCAGGACGGGCAGAGGCAATCGTTTCTGCCAGGGTGGGGCCAATGCCCTCTACCTGCAGCAGGGCCGGAACATCCGCCTGCCAGGCCCGTTCCAAGGATCCAAAGAACTCCGCCAGCCGCTTGAGGCGATGGGGGCCGATCCCTCTAATCCGCGCCCAAGCCAGCCAGTAGGGCCGCTCTCGTTCGCCCCCAGCTTCCCTTTTGCCGGCAGGATCGGAAATGGAGAAAGACAAGTTCAGCTCCCCCCAACAGTGGCTGTAGTACCTTAAGTAATGGTCAGCAAAAAAGCAGGAGATAGGCAAATGGCAGGATTGGATCCTGCTGGTGGTTCTCAGGCGACAAGGCCATTGCGGTTTGGACAAGGACGCCAGGCTTGGGTGTGGGGGATCTATCCGCTGCTGTGGCTGTTGACCTGGGTGGGATCCCGCTCGGCCCAGCCGCAGCTATGGGGGATCCCGGCTTGGTACTGGGGAGCAGGGTTGGCGGTGCTGCTGTTGGTGCCCCTGAACTTCTACTTTGTGCGAACTTGCTGGCCCAGGGCTGGAGATGAGTGACACGGTTTTGAGTTTGGGTGTGGTGGGGGTGTACTTGCTGCTGCTGGCGGCCATTGGTTGGTGGAGCTACCGCCGCAGCGGCCAGGATCCGGTCAGCTATTTCCTGGCAGGGCGGGGGCTGGGATCCCTGGCCTTGACCTTGACCACGCTGGCGACGCTGCTCAGCGCCTTTACCTTCCTCGGGGTGCCGGCGGATGCCTACACCCACGGCCTGGGGATTTTTTTGGCCGTGGGGGTCACCACGGCGCTGATCTCAGGGCTGTTTTTTGGGGTGGGCTACCGGGTGTGGCTGGCGGCCCGGCACTTTGGGTTCATCACCCCCTCGGAGTTCTTTGGCCACCGCTTCAACAGCCCTCTCCTGGCCCTGCTCTATTGCCTAAGCGCCCTGACGTTTACCGCCCCCTACATCAGCATCCAGATCATCGGCGGGGCGCGCACCCTGGCCGCCGTTTTGGGGGAAGGGATCCCCTACTGGCCCCTGGCGGTGGGGGTGGCGCTGGTCATCCTGGGCTATGTCCTCTTCGGCGGCTCCCAGGCCGTGGTCTGGACGGACGTGGTGCAGGGGATCATCTTGGTTGTGGGGATGGGAGTGGCCTTTGTGGCCGTGGCCTTGAGTTGGGGCCAAGAGGCCGGTAGCCAGTTGGATCCCTGGCTGAGCTTGCCCGGCCCCCAGGGGCGCTGGAGCTGGCAGACCCTGCTTGGCAACCAACTGCTGTTTTTGATGGCTACGCCCCTTTTCCCCCAATTTTTTCAGCGCTTCTACATGGCCAAAAGTGCCCGTCCCTTTCAGACCCTGATGGTGGTCTGGCCGCTGCTGATTCTACTGGTGTTCTTCCCAGCAGCCCTCATTGGCGTCTGGGGTCGGCTGGCTTTTCCTGACCTGCAGCAGCCGGATCAGATCATGCCGCTGATGTTGCAGACCCTGCCCAGCGGCGTGGCGGCAGTGGTGATTACAGCGGCGCTGGCGGCTTTGATGTCTACGGCGGACTCGCAACTGCTAACTGCCAGCTCCCTGGTTACCCGGGATCTGGTGGTTACCTTGCTCAAGCGCCAGCTTTCTCCGCACCAGGAGGAGCTGTTGGGCCGCTGGGTGGTGTTGGGGATTGGGTTGGTCTCCTTTGCCATTGCCGTCAGGCCACCGGGGCTCATTACCCAGATTGCCACCTGGAGCTTTCAGGGCAACGCCATGCTCTTTCCCCTCTTGATTGCCGGCCTGTACTGGAAGCGGGCTACCCGCGCCGGGGCCGTAGCCGGAGCTTTGGTTTCCAGCGGTCTCACCTTGGGCTGGCTGGCGGGCCTGTTGCCCCAAGCCTGGACGGGGGGCTGGCTGCCGGTGATCCCGGCGGTGGTTGTCGGCACGGCGGTGCTGGTGGGGGTGAGCTTGCTCACTCAGCCCGACCAGGAGAGGCTGGCCGCCTACTATGAGAGCGGCCCTTGGGGGGAGGAGATCTCGAAATAACTGGATTGAGACAGATCCCTCACCCCCGGCCCCTCTCCCTGAGGGATGACCCTCACCCCCGGCCCCTCTCCCTGAGGGAGAGGGGAGATGCTTCGGCGTTGTTCAGCTTCTGTCGGTGGCCAACCTCTTGAGAACAAGGAAGGTGCCGCCCAGGAAGAGCAGGCCCATCAGCCCGGCTAGGGGGTTGCCGCCGATGCCGGTGAGCCACTCTGGCGCCCTGCCGGTGTACTCGATCCAAGCCAAGTTGTTGACCCAGGTGATGCCCCACACCCAGCCGGCGTGCAGCCCCAGGCTGAGTCCTAGCTTGTTTTGGTTCCACACCTTGGCCTGGGCCAGCAGCAGGCCCATCAGCCACAGCCCCGGAAACTGGGGCCAGGTGGCGAGGATCTCTGCTGGCGGCTTCAAAAAGTGGGCCAAAGCAAAGAGAAGGCTGGATCCCCACAGAGCGCTTGTCCAGCCGTAGTCCAAGGCCATCTCCTGCAGCAGCCAGCCGCGGAACAACAGCTCTTCTGCTAGAGCCACCGCCAGGCCCACCCCTAGCCCCAGCAAGCCATAGCCCAGCAGGGATCCCCCTTCCACCGGCCGCCAGCTCAGCCAGCCCAGGGCCCCCTCCAGGCCAAAGAGCAGAAAAAGCCCGCCCACACCCATCCCTAGACCCCAGAGGATCCCAGCTCGGCAGGCCCAACTCTTGTCCAAGCCATAGGCGGCAAACCCAGATCCCCACAGCCCCAGCCAAAGGAGCAGTAGAGCATACAGCGGCAGCCAGAGGTACTCTCGGCCAAAGAAAAATCCCCCCAGGCCGACCCACGGTAGCCAGGCCAAAAGGGGGATCCCCAAAAACAGCAACAGCCGCAGCGGCAAGGGAAAGGCCTTGAGTTTGCCAATCAGCTCAGCAGTCGGCAGGCCCACCCAAACCGCTCCTGGCTAGCATTCCGGCTCGATCGAGCTGGTGAGGCCGTGCCGGCGCAACTGCTCACAGTAAAACTCCGCGTGCTCCCGCGGCACCACGATGACCACAGCAACGCCGTTGTTGTGGGCTTCCAACATGATCTCGGTGGCTTGCGGCGGCATCATCGATGGAATGACCTTCACCAGCACCTGCACCACGTACTCCATGGTGTTGACATCGTCGTTGTGCAGCAACACCCGGTACATGGGCATATGCTTCGGGGTTACAGAAGGCTTAACCAGAGTCTCCGTAGCCACGACGATCCCTCCTTGGGTCAACAAGAGGTTCTAGAACGCAAAACCGAAAACAAAGCCAAAAAGCAAAAAACCTTAATGGAATTTTAGCCTTCGCAGGAAGGGCTATGAAAAGGCCGCGGAGAACCCAAGCCTCAGGTCTGGCGTTCTTAAACAGAAGCTAACCCAGTTTTCACCGGCCCACAACCTCAGTTTGGGCGCAGAAGTGCTTGACTAGGGGCAATTGGCCATTGTTGCGGATCCCTTTACATTTGCCGGCGTCGCTGAGGTTAGCTGTATGAGTTCCCTGCGTTCCCGTCGCTTTTTCCTGCAGTTGCTGATGTTTGGCGGTGGGGCAGCCGCCCTGGCCGCCTGTGGGGGCACCTCCAGTTCTTCTATACCGCCGCTGGGAGAGCCAGGATTTCCCCAGGGGGTGTTTGCCGGGGATCCCACCTCCGAAGGGGTGGTGCTTTCCACGCGGGTGGTGCCGGCCAGCAGCGTGGATACGGTGCCTGTGACGCTGCAGGTGGCGGAAAATGCCGAGTTCAACCCCATTCTGCAGCAGGTTGCGCTGACTGCCCGCCGCGTGGCCGGTCGCAACTACCGCACCGAGCCGGGCGACTACATTGCCCGCGCCGTTGTTACCGGCCTGAGGCCGGCGCAGCGCTATTTCTACCGCTTTGTCAGTGAGGGGTTTACCAGCCCTGTAGGCCAGTTCCGCACCCTGCCGGCTCCGGGCGATGGGCGGCCCATCCGCTTCTTGCACATTAGCTGCGCCAATGAGCCTCCTTTCCCCATTGGGGCGGCCCTGTTGGCCGAGGTTAACCGCGGCGATATTGATTTCATCGCCTTCAACGGCGACACCGTTTATGCGGATCGCTTCTGGCTGGGGCTGGATCCGGTACCGACGCTGGAGTTTTACCGCAGCCTCTATCGGGATCAGCGGGATCCCAAGTATGCCGGGCCGGAGTTCCCGCAGTTGTTCAGTCGCACTTCCTTTGTCGTTAACTGGGATGACCACGAGGTGATCGACAACTACAGCGGCCAGAAGGCCCGCGGCGGCCGCGCCGTCCAGCTCAACGACACCACCGGGCAAACCCGCGACGTGGAAGATTTTAGGGTGCTGGGCTACCAGGCCTTTTTTGAGTACAACCCCATCACCCCCACCTTGACGGATGTACCGGGGGTAGATAGCCGGGATCGGGTGTTTCGCAGCTTCCGCTACGGTGCCAACGCCGAAGTCT
>NZ_JANSIY010000042.1:0-20553 GCF_047462295.1 Synechococcus sp. H60.3
TTTGGGAACAATACAAGCAGGCGAGGAAGGACATCCCAATTTTGTCCAAGGGGCGTTCTGAGGCAGAAGCATGAGGTACGCGAAACGAAGCAAAAGAATCGGCTTGATCATGGCCGCTTTGTCAGCCTGGGTGGGTGGACACCGTGCTGTCGCTCAGCCTGCCTTTCAGACGGTGCCGCTGCCGCGCTTGCCGGTGGGTGTGGATCAATCGGTTTTCGATCGCCCGGTGGCTCGCTTCAACCCCAACCTGCCTGCCGAGCTGGTGATCCGCAATCGCACCGGCCTGCCTCTGGAATACGGCTTTACCGATCCGCGCCAGGACATCTCGGAACTTCCGCCGGGAGAAACGCTGCGCATAGGCAATCTACCCATCCCCAATTGCATGGCCATCAACACGCCAATGTTGGCTCCGGTGGGCTACCGGGTGAGCGTGGATCCCTTGAATGTCATCACTGTAGAAGTGCGCCTGGTCAACGATGTCTCCGGCGACCATTGTCTCGATTTACAAGAGACAGGCGCTATTTTCGTGAATTGATGCCAGCTTGAACGGGCAAAATGTAGCCTCTGGGCTTTCGCGGCTGCCTTCTCAACCTTGCCCTAGGCGTTAGATGGCAGTTAACCTTACCTAAATCTGACACTGGGGTTGGGTCTAGGGGAGAGCCAGGCGGAGGTGTAGGCGTATCGACAGCAATCGACCCCTGTGACAGGATGCAAACAGGAGGTCTAGGTTGACTTTGCTCCGCCTCTGGGCTACTCACCTATAGGCCAGCTTAACCTTATTTTGGATGGTTTCATGAGCGATAACTTGTATTCTTGGTTTCCCCGTGCCTTGCTGATCGGCGCTGCTGTTGTGGGGTTGTCGGGCCCGCCGGCAAGGGCTCAGCAAATTACGGATCCCAACCCGGCTCAAGCGGCCACTAATGTGGAGCCCACCTCGCCGATCTCGGCTTCTTTTCGTAGCCAAGATGGGGTCAGCGTGCGCCCGGAGACGGTGCGGGTTTTTCTGGACGGCAAAGATGTTACTGCTGAGTCGGTGATTACCCGGGATTTCTTCACCTACCGTCCTGCCCAGCCCTTGCCGCCGGGACGGCGGGAAGTCCTGCTGGAGTTCACCAACACCCAGGGGGTGACCCGCCGTGTTACCTGGAGCTTCACCGTGGGTAGCCCCGTCCGCGCCTCTATCGACCTGGTGGATCACAACGCCGGCAATCGCCCCTTGGCCGCGGGCGAGATCCTGCTGGTAACTGTCAAGGGCACTCCCTCCAGCCGAGTAACCGTTTACCTTGTCCAGGACGGACGGCAGGTGCAAACTCTGCCAGCTCAGGAAGTTTCCAGCGGCACCTATGTGGTCAATGCCTTGATTGAGCCGAAGGATACTACCCGTGAGGGGATCGTCATCGCTCGCTTAGAAAACAACGGCCAGGTGCGCTTTATGACTGCAGAGCAGCCGGCCCGCCTGATCGAGGGGGCTACTGGGGGGATCCAGCGGCTCACCACCCAAGAGGTTTCCGCGACGATCAGCCCCTCCAGCCTGCTGCCCCAGATCACCAACTTGCGCGATGGGGATCGGGTTGCCGGCTCTTCCTTTACGCTGCAGGGCACCACGGCTCCCAATGCTTCCGTGCGGGTGAATGTAACGGCTTCGACCTCGCTGGGGGGCATCATCAGCGCCCAACAGACGGTGACCAACCAAACCGTGCAAGCCGATGCCCAAGGCCGCTTCACCGTTACGGTGCGGCCGCCCATTCCGGCCTCCGGCACCGTGTATCAGATCAATCTCACGGCCACCTCTGGCAACCAAACCAGCCCGACGGTGACCTTGCGCCTCACCCAGCAGTAGGCTGTCCACTTAGTTGGACTGAGGTTGTCGGCCTGCCGGTCTGGCAGTGGCGGCCAAGCTCCCCTCTCCCAGAGGGAGAGGGGCTGGGGGTGGTCGCGCTAGCGGCGCGGAGCGCTTGGGCTCACCTCTGGGAGAGGGGCTGGGGGTGAGGGTCAATCGGAAGGCGGCTGAGAGACTTTTGGGTTCTCAGAGTTTGCAGTTGGCAGGGCCTCTTGGACGCGGGTTGGGGAAAGAGAAGACCGCTGTTGCCAGCGCCACAGGATCCTGGCCATGACCAAGGTGGGCGAGACGATCATGGCGAGGATCACCGGCAGGGTCTCCGGCAAGGCCAGATAGGGGCCACCGTATTTGATCGCCGCGCTGATAACCGCGGCGGCCACCATCAATTGCAGGGCAAACCAGAGGGTTTTGGGTTTCATGGTTGGCTGGGATCCCCTACCATGGCCGTGAGGATGCCGGCAACGCTCTCCAGATCTTCCGGTACTCGGTACAAGGTCAAGTCTTGTCGGATTGTCTGTGGATCCCCAAGGATCTGTCCGAATTGCCAGATAGATCCGATGGTGACGGCGCCGTAGATCTGCGTTTGCGGCTCCACCTGGGCCAGGGCGATCATCTCCACCGCCATTTGGACAAAAGCCCGCGTCAGATCGTCCTTTTTGGCTTCCACCACCGGCAGGATGTTCTTGCCGCGCAATAGATAATCGAGGCTGCCTTTCAGCATTGGTGACGACAAAAGCCCTACTCAATCTGGCACGGCTAGGGCAGCAGCAATCCGCTCTTTCAGGGTAGCCACCACTTCCTCAATGGGAATTTCTACCGCTTGGCCGGTGGCCCGCTCGGCCAATTCCACCTTGCCCTGCTTAAGACTGCGCCCGGTGGTAAGGCGGTAAGGGATCCCGATGAGATCCGCATCTTTGAACTTGACGCCGGCCCGCTCGTCCCGGTCGTCCCAGAGGGTCTCGATGCCGGCAGCAGCCAGTTCCTGCACCAACTTTTCCGCCACCTGCATCTGCGCCGGGTCGGAGACGTTAGGCACCACCACCACCACGTGATAGGGGGCAATGGCCACCGGCCAGATGATCCCATGGGCATCGTGGGATTGTTCCACCGCCGCCTGGGCCAGGCGCGATACCCCAATGCCGTAGCAGCCCATCCACAGCGGCTGCTCGACGCCCTGCTCGTCGGTAAAGGTGGCCCGCATCGGCAGCGAAAACTTGAGGCCCAACTGGAAGATGTGCCCAATCTCGATGCCACGGGCGGTTTCCAGAATCTGGTCGGGGTTGAGCAGACAGCGATCCCCTGCCTGGGCTTTGCGCACGTCCACCACCTCCGGCAGAGGGTACTGCTCGCCCCAGTTGGCCCCCACCACGTGCCGCCCCACCTGGTTGCTGCCGGTTACAAAGTTTTTCAGCAGGGCTGCCGTCTGGTCAACTAGGCGCAAGATCTGAGGGGCAAAGTGTTTCTGCCGGCCCAGGCAGCTATCCGGTAGGTCGGGGGCGATGTAGCCCACCGGGATCGGATCCCCTTGCCAGCTTTTCTGGATCTCCGCGTCCGCCAGGGTGAGGGTGAGCAATTTGTGGGCCTGGTAACGCTCCGCCAGACGGCTGAGGTGGTTGGCCAGTTTTACCTCATTCACCTCTTGATCGCCGCGAATGCTCAGCAGCACCACCACCCGCAGGCCGTTGTCGTAAAGGGCTTGGTAGAGGACGTTTTTGACAATCAGCGTGGGGGAGATCTTCAAGAAATCGGCCAGCTTCTCGATGGTTTCGGTTCCCGGCGTGTCCAGAACCTGGAAGGTGGTGTAGGGGGAGTCTGCTGCCGGTGGCGGAAGGGAGACGGCCTTCTCCACATTGGCGGCATAAGAGCCATCGGGGGTGTAGAGGATCTCGTCTTCGCCGGCAGAGGCCAACACCATAAACTCCTGAGAAGCCGCGGATGGCCCGCCAATGGCTCCGGCGTCGGCATCCACCACGCGAAACTCCAGCCCGCAGCGGCGCAGGATGCGGCTGTAGGCCCGGTACATGTCCTGGTAGGTCTGGCGCAGGCTCTCTTCGTTGGCGTGGAAGGAGTAGGCGTCTTTCATGATGAATTCCCGCCCACGCATCAGGCCAAAGCGGGGCCGAATCTCGTCGCGGAACTTGGTCTGGATTTGATAGAGGGTCTGCGGCAACTGGCGATAGGAGCGGATCAGATCCCGCGCCAGCAGGGTGATCACCTCTTCATGGGTGGGGCCCAGGGCCTGCTCGCGTCCCTGCCGATCTTTGAGGGCAAACATGATCCCTTCGGCTTGGGTGTACACGTCCCAGCGGCCCGATTCCCGCCAGATCTCCGCCGGCTGCAACTGGGGCAGCAGACACTCCTGAGCGCCAATGGCGTTCATCTCTTCCCGGACAATGTCCGAGATCTTCTGCAGCACCCGCCAGAGGAGCGGCAAATAGGTGTAGATCCCCGGGGAGAGCCGCCGGATAAAGCAGCCCCGCAGCAGCAACTTGTGGCTGGGCAGTTCTGCTTCGGCGGGATCCTCCCGCAGCGTCACAAACAACATCTGGCTCAGTCTCTGGCTCTGTTGCATCCATTTCCTCCCTCTGGCCACTTAAGATTTTCTCCATTGCTTTGGGGGGAAACTCTCCCCAGGGATCCCTTGGGGCTGGGATCCCTGAAACTCTACCACCGGCTGGGACTAGGCAGGAGCCAGTGTCCGTCGCTTGGTGACCATCTGGTAGACCTCGATGATGTCCCCCTCTTGCCAAGCGTGGAACTTCTCGATGCCGATCCCGCACTCGAAACCGGCGGCCACCTCCCGCACGTCGTCCTTGAAGCGCTTGAGGGAGTCGAGGCGTCCTTCGTAAACCACCTCCCCTTTGCGGCGAACCCGCACCAGAGCATTGCGCTGCACCTTGCCGGAGAGCACGTAGCTACCGGCAACCGCACCGCGGCTGATGGGGATCACCATACGCACTTCCGCCTGGCCCAAGGGCTCTTCCACCTCCTCCGGCTCCAGCAGGCCCTCCATCGCTGCCCGCAAGTCGTCCAGCAGGTTGTAGATGATGTCGTATTCGCGCACATCCACCCCCTTGTCGTCGGCAGCCTGCCGCGCGCCGGGGGCGAAGGTGGTGTTGAAACCGAGGATAATGGCGTCGCTAGCTGCCGCCAAATCCACGTCAGTCTCTGTAATCTCCCCAGGGGCCGCCAGCAGCACCCGCAACCGCACTTCCTCTTGGGGCAGCTCCTGCAAAGCCGTCTGGATGGCCTCGGCGGATCCCTGGACATCCGTCTTGATAATGAGGTTCAGCTCCTTGAGCTGGCCTTCCTGAGCCTTGGCAGAGATGCTGCCCAAACTCACCCGCCGCGACAGCAGCGCCTGTTGCAGACGGGCTTGCCACAGCGCTTCCGCCCGCTCCTCAGCAATCCGCCGGGCTTCTTTCTCGTCGGTGTACACCTGGAACTCATCCCCCGCCGCCGGCACCTCCTCCAGGCCCAACAGTTGCACCGCTGAAGAGGGCCTGGCTTCCTGCAGCCGCTGGCCGCGGTCGTCCATCATGGCTTTGACTCGGCCCAGCACAGCGCCGGCCACCAGGGTATCGCCCACCCGCAGGGTACCGTTCTGCACCAGCAGAGTGGCCACCGGCCCGCGGGCCTTGTCCAGGTGGGCTTCGATCACGGTGCCGCGGGCGGGCCGGTTGGGGTTGGCCTGCAGCTCGGCCACATCCGCCACCAACAGGATCATCTCCAGCAGCGCGTCTAGGTTGCGGCGGGTAAGGGCGCTGACCTCTACCATGGGCGTGTCGCCACCCCACTCCTCCGGCAACAACCCGTGCTCCGCCAACTGCTGCTTGATGCGCTCCGGCTGGCTGCCGGGCTTGTCGATCTTGTTGATGGCCACGATGATCGGAACCTGGGCCGCCCGAGCGTGGCTGAGGGCCTCCAGCGTCTGCGGCTGCACCCCGTCATCGGCAGCCACCACCAAAACGGCAATGTCGGTGACGCGGGCACCGCGGGCGCGCATGGCGGTAAAAGCCTGGTGGCCGGGAGTATCCAGGAAAACAATGCGTCGCTTCTGGCCTTCAAAGTCCACGTCCACGTGGTAGGCGCCGATGCGCTGGGTGATCCCGCCCGCCTCGCCCTGGGCCACATTGGTGTGGCGGATGGCATCGAGCAGGGTGGTTTTGCCGTGATCCACGTGGCCCATGATGGTCACCACTGGCGGACGGGGCACCAGATGCTCGATGTCCTCCAGATCGAGCATCTCGGTTTTCTTAGCTTTGGGCTCTGCCTCGGGCCGACGCACTTCGTAGCCCAACTCTTTGGCTACCGACTCAGCCAGCGACTCGTCCAAAACCTGGTTGATGGTCACCCTCACTCCTTTGAAGAAGAGGGTTTTGATGATCTCGGTTTCGGCCACCCGCAGGCGGCGGGCCAATTCCTGCACGGTGAGGCTGCCCTCCAGGAGCAATACCTTCTCTTCTGGCAAGGATTCTGCTGCCGCCTCAGGAGCGCTAGCTTCGGCAGAGGCCGATGGCTGCTGGGGGCGGTTAGCAGCCGGGCGAGGGCGAGCGGCGGGAGCAGCCGCTGCCGCGGGCGGACGATAGGAGGGGGGCTTGGCGGTGGGGCGCGCCAAGGGTTTGAGAGCGTTCAGCTCCGCCTGCTTGACAGCGGAGATGACGGTCAAGGGATCCAAATCCAGAACGTCTCCGTCTCCTTCCTCTCTTCTGCGGCTGCGTTTGCGCTTGGCCTGAGTGCGGCTGGCCCGTCGTTCGAGGGCTTGCAGTTCCTCGTCCTCTTCTTCTACCGTCTTGCGCTTGATTTTGGGCGCAGCAGGCCGCACGGGAGCTTCAGCCAACACCGGGGTGGGGCGTTCCTCAGGGATCCCTTCTGGTAAGCGAGGGGAAGCAGCTGGCTCAGGGGGAACAGGCTTAGCCACAGGACGGGTAGGAGGCCCTACCAATTCCAGCCGCCGCTGCGGACGAGGAGCCTCCTCAGCTTTGCCGCTGCCGGAGCTCTCTTCCTTCTTGACCACTGGCGGGCGTGGCTCGGGATGAGTGCCAGGGCGAACAGGCGCCCCCACCAATTGCGGACGCGGGCGCTGCCCAGCTTGAGGGGGAGAAACCTTTTCCTCGGCAGGACGAGAGGTAGGAGCGCCGCTGGGGGAGGGCGCCTCCGAAAGGTCGTGGCGACCGGATTCAGAGGCCCGTTGCGGTGGCTCGGGCCCAGAGGCGGCTCGTCGAGGGGGAGGGAGCACCGTCGGTCGCTTGGCCGCCGGAGCGGGGCTGGGTTCGGAGCTGCCGGCTTTGGCAGCAGCCTCAGGGCGAGTCGGAGGAGCTGCCGGCTGCGGCTCCTGGGCAGCCGGGCGCACAGGCGGATCGACTTGTCGCCGCGGCGGGCCTATCAATTCTAGGCTGCCACCGGTGGACCCTTTTTCGGAGGAGACCTGGTCGGGTCGCTGCAGCGAAGGCTTGGAAGAACTGGCCTCACCAGCAGCAGCTTGCTGCTGAGCAGGAGCAGGCCGGCGAATGCCGACAATGTGCTGAGAGCGCTCACTTGCTTTGGCTTCGACGGGAGACTGCGGTTGAGAGCTCTCAGGCTGCAGCTTGGGCCGGAGCCGGGGACGAGTCGGTTTCACAACGCGAGGTTCACCCAGTTTGCTGCGCACCAACTCGGCTTGCTCTGGAGAAATGGTGCTGCTATGGCTTTTGAAAGGGATCCCCAACTGCTCACAAGCCTCTAGCACCTCGCGATTGTCACGTCCCAGTTCGCGGGCAATGTCGTAAAGTCTGACTTTATCGGTCATTCGTCTGTTAGCCTCTGCTCCTTTCTCCTTGTCAGTTTTACAATCCAGATAATTAGTGGGTAGGAGTAAACCTGTTGGGTGTGTAGGTGCTTCCTCCGGTACATCGAGAATGTCTCGTCAATCCTTCCAAGGGTGGAGACTGGAGGGAATCCAAGTCCGAAGCTGCTTTGAAAGCATCCGCAGGGGACATAAAGTGTAAGACAACCGGGGAAGGAACCAACATCAACAGCGCTTTTAGAATAACCTTTTTGCGGCTCATACAGGCCGGCCGCGGCTAACTCAACCAACCCCTATTCTGACAGTTGAGAGGGGCTACCGTGTAGTTCGCGACTGGATGAGCCTGAAAAGGTGTTTCAATATCTTACTTGGCCAATTCTGGAGCTGCCTAGGTTTTGTCTAAAGCGCTTGCCCCCGGAGCTAAGGTTTCCTGGGGGCTCTGGGCCTTAGCATCGCACAGCAGTTGCTGCTCCAGCAGTTGCCACAGCGAGTCGGGCACTGCTGCCTTGAGAGCTCTGCTGAGCTGCTGCTTCCGCCGCGCTGCCCGCAGACATTCTAGCCGGCGACACAGGTAGGCAGAACGGCCCATGCCCTTGTCCAGAAGCACCTGGTGAGTATCGTATTGCCTAACCAGCCGCCACAGTTGGGAGCGGGGAAACAACTGGCGACAACCTACACAGCGCCGTAGAGGATCCCTGCTGACCAAAGGATCTTGTCTTGAAGGGCCTACCTACCCCAGCCTACTCCAACTGGGGCAGTCGTGACCTCAGAAATTCAAAGAAACGCTCCACCAAGTAGGGATCCCGCCAGCCCTTGGCCGTTTCTTCCCGCAGGATGTCCATGGCTTCTTGGACAGTGAAGGCTCGCTTGTAGGGTCGCTCCGAGGTAAGGGCGTCGTAGATATCGGCAATCTGGAAGATGCGGGCCACCAGTGGGATCTCTTCTCCCTTGAGGCCATCGGGATAGCCGCTGCCGTCCCAGCGCTCGTGGTGGTGGCGGATGAGGGGCAGCACATCCTTCATGGTGCGCAGCGGGCGGCAGATCTCCTCCCCGATCAAGACGTGGGATTTCATCACCTCCCACTCTTCCGGCGTGTGTTTGCCCGTTTTGCTCAAAATGGCGTCGGGTATGCCCACTTTGCCGATGTCGTGCAGATAGGCTCCCCAGGTCAGCGCCTTGATCAAGGGACGGGGTAGCTGGAGAAACTCACCGAAGGCCTTGGCCAGTTGTGCCAGACGCTCACAGTGATCCCCGGTGGTGGGATCCCGGCTTTCTACGCTGCGGGCAATGGCAAATAAAACCTGGGCAGCATGATCCAGGTCTTCATTAAGGTGCTTTTGGTAAACGAGGGACCGCACCCGCGCCAGCAATTCCGCCTCATCAAAGGGCTTGCTCAGGAAGTCATCGGCTCCGACCTCGATGCCACGCACGCGGTTTTTGCGGCCGCCGGCCGCTGTAATCAACACCACCGGGATTAAGCGGGTCTCCTCATCGGCCTTGATGCGCCGACAGACCTCGAACCCATCCAATCCCGGCATCATCACATCCAACAAGATCAGATCCGGCTGCAAGGTTGGCAGCATCTGCAGGGCTTGCTGGCCGTTTTCCGCCTCGCTGACGCGATAGCCAATGCTCTCCAACAGATCCCCCAGCAACAGGCGACTGTGGGGCTGATCGTCCACGATGAGGAGATGGCCCGCCGGCTCCTGCTCTCCAGAAGGTGTTATCTCAGGGATTCCAACCCCCACTAGCCTCTCAGCTTGGGCCGATTGCATCTTGGCAGAGACTATCCCTAGCTCGCTGCCTCTAGCGTAATCTCAGCTCCCACTGGCAAGCATCCGCCTTTCCACTGAACTTGCTTTAAGCCGCCGCCAATTGCTTAACCAAAACCCTGGCCAACAAGGGGGCTTTTTCTGCAGCAATCGAACTCTCCAGGGAGCCCATTTCTCAGCCACAATGGGGATAATGTAAGGTAGTCTTGGCTACGTTGGCACCCGTTTTGTGAGCTTCTTGGCAACTTTACCATGTCGTCTTTTTCCTCTGAGTCTTTGCGGGAGCAGGTGCGCTGCATTGATGACCAGCTTTCCCGCCGACCCCTGGAGCTCGATCCGGCAGGCTACTTTGTTATCTACGTTGATCGGCAGCAGCAGCTCATTTGCGCCAAGTATTACAGCACCGTGATCAACGAGCGGGGACTGGCCACCGACCCGGAGACGGGGGCGGTGATCCCAGCGCGGGGGCCAGTCAATCGCTCCCCACAGCGGGTGTACGTCGGGCGGACGGCCAAGGAGTTGTGTGTCCAGATCTTTGAAAAAGAAAGCGAAAAGGTCGTCTCCCAGCTTAGCCACGCTGCCTACCTAGGACGGGAGTTCCAGAAGGCAGAAGCAGCCTTGATCTCCGGTGAAGAGTACGTGCAGGACTAGGGGCAAGCTCGCTGCAGGCGAGCAGCCTGTGGCAGAATCGAGCCAGCTTGCCGTGACCAAGATCACAGCGGGGCGAGCTGGATCATGGACGACAAGGTTAAGCCGGGAACCATTCTGCGGGGGCGCTACGAAATCCTGGGCCTTCTGGGGCAGGGGGGGTTTGGGGTTACCTACAAGGCCGTAGATCGAGATACCTTCAGCACCCCCTGCGTAGTTAAGCGCCTGCGCCCCCTCTCCACGGATCCCTATACCCTGGCCACGGCTCGCAAGCTGTTTGAACGGGAAGCCAAAGTTCTCAACCAACTCAACCACTACGACCGGGTGCCCCGCCTCTTGGCCCACTTCGAGCAGGATCAGGAGTTTTACTTAGTCGAGGAGTTCATTGCCGGCCACGATCTCGGCCAAGAGCTGGTGGCCGGCCAGCCCCTGAGCGAGGCGGAGGTCGTCAAACTGCTGGGGGAGATCCTGGAGATCCTCCGCTATGTCCACGCCCGTCAAATCGTGCATCGGGACATCAAGCCAGCCAACCTGATGCGCCGCGACTCCGACGGCAAGTTGGTGTTAATTGACTTTGGGGCGGTGAAGGAGGTGGGCCGGTTGGTCAGCCCGGCTCCTGGCCAAACCCAGGTGGCAACAGTCATCGGCTCGGTGGGCTACATAGCCCCGGAACAGCTTGCTGGCAAGCCGCAGCCCTGTAGTGACATTTACTCGGTCGGAGTGCTGGCCATTCAGGCGCTGACTGGGCGCCCCCCCACCAAGATCCCAGACGATCCCCGCACTGGCCAGCTTCTTTGGCGGGATCTGGCCCCAGTTAGCGAGGCGCTAGCGGTAATTTTGGATCGCATGATCTGTCCCCGCTGGCAAGAGCGCTTTCAGTCAGCGGCTGAGGTGCTAGAGGCGCTGCGGCCCCTGCTGCCTGTTTCCAACGAAGCTCTGGCTTCTGATCTTTCGGTAGACCAGGTTTTGGCAGCGCGCCTCTTGGTCCGTGGCCAAGAGAAAGCCCGCCAAGGGGATCTCCAGGGGGCGATTGCCGACTACACCCTGGCCATTCAACTGGATCCCCAGAACAGCCGCGCCTACAGCCAGCGGGGCAGTGCCCGCTACAAAACTGGCGACTGGGCAGGAGCAGTTGAAGATTTCACCCGCGTCATTCAACTGGCGGGGGGAGAGGCCCGCACCTATTTCAACCGTGGCCTGGCCCGCTACCGGCTAGGGGACTATGAAGGGGCAGTTGCCGATTATACCCACGCCCTCCGCCTCAATCCCCACTGGGCAGTGGCCTACTACAACCGCGGCAACGCCTACCGGCAGCTTGAGCAGCCGCAGCAAGCGATTGAGGATTATTCCCGCGCCCTTGAGCTCAACCCTGAGGAGGTGCGGGCTTATTTTAACCGCGGCGTGGTGCGCGGCTATCTCGGGGATGCCCAGGGGGCAGCGGCAGATTTCTCCGAAGTCCTCAAGCGGGATCCGCAGGATGGCGAAGCCTACTTTAACCGGGGAGTGGCGCGGGCGCAGTTGCTGGACTTCCAGGGAGCGATAGAGGACTACACCCAGGCGCTACAGTTGGATCCCGGTCACAGTAAGGCCTACTACCGCCGCGGCCTGGCCCGGCAAGCGGTGGGGGATGTCCAGGGGGCCATTGAGGATTTCTCTCAGGCCATTGCGCTACAGGCTGCTGGAAGCTCTGAAGCAGAGGTGGCAGGGCAGGCGGAGCTCTATCTGCAGCGGGCTATGGCCCACCTAAGCAACAACGCCCTGGAGGCAGCGCTGGCGGACTGTGAACAGGCGCTCCGCCTTAACCCTGCACTAGCCCAGGCCTATTGCTACCGGGGGCTGGCTCGCCAGAAGTTGGGGGATCCGGCAGGCGCTTTAGCCGACTTCAACCGCGCCTTGGAGCTGGATCCCCAGTTGGCCAAGGCCTACCTTAACCGCGGGATTGCCCATCGGGATCTGGGCCATCTGGAAGCGGCTCTGGCCGACTTGAGCCAGGCCATTGCTTTGGATCCCAGCGATGCCAGGGCCTACAGCAGCCGCGGCCAGGTTCACCGGCTTTTGGGGGATCCCTTGGCGGCGCGGCAGGACTACACGGCTGCCCTGGAGCGGGATCCCCATAACCCGCAGCTCTACTTTGACCGCGGCCAGATCCATTTTGAGCAAGAAGAGTGGCTGGCAGCCTGTGAGGAGTTCTCCCAGGCGCTGCAGTGGGCAGGCCAGCCGGGGAGCCCGCGTGGGCTGGATCTAATAGCCCGTATCCATCTATACCGAGGCCTGGCGCGGCAACGGCTGGGGGACTGGCAGGGAGCACTGGCGGATTTCACAGCCCTGATCCAAGCGCAGCCGCAGGCGTCTCAGGGATTTGCCCTGCGGGCAGCGGTACATCTGACTTTGGGCAACAAGGAGGCAGCATTGGCTGACCTTGACCAAGCTTTGAGCTGCAACTGCGACTGGGGGCTGGCGGATGCGGCCCTCGCCTACCGGCAGCGGGGGGATCTCCACCGGCAGGCCAACCGGCTACAGCAGGCCATTGCCGACTACACCCAGGCCCTGCTCTTGCATTCGCAGGAGCGCCACGCCCTCTTCTGGCGGGCCCTCCTTTGGGATCAGGCGGGGGAGATCGAGAGCGCGCTGGCCGACTACACCCAGCTCCTGCAACTGGAGCTGGATCCCCAAACGCGCCTCTGGGCCTTGAACAACCGCGGCTGGGCCTATGCCCAGCAGGGAGACTTTGCGGCAGCTATCCGCGACTACACGCAGGTTCTCCAACTGGACCCCAGCCATATCAAAGCCCACTGCAATCGCGCCCTAGCCCGCGCTGCCCTTGGTGACTGGCAAGGAGCCTGTCAGGACTTCCAGACTGCCCTCCAGTTGCAGGGATACGAAGGTCGCCTTGGGGAAGAAGAGGCTCACTCCCTAGGCAGCTCCTAGCGATCCCCCACCCTAAGCCTAACTTGCTCCCGTCGCTCCTCGAAGTCGCTCACTAGCAGCCTTACCCGGATCTGCCATTCTCCCGCTAAGGGCAAGAGGACATCTTCCACCTCAAACCGGCCAGGTTCTTTCGGCAGGGCCTGGCGCCGCAAAGGCGGGATCCCACGCGCGGGCAGGTCAAAGTCCAAGCTCAGCTCCTGGGCCGGGATCCCTTTGACTTCCACTTGCACCTTGTTGTTGCCGGGGCGACAGGGCAGGATCTGCAGGCGGAGGCTGCCTTCTGGCCAGCCCAATGTCGCTTGGCAGGCTGGCTCCCGGGGGAGTTCTGCTCCTTGCCCAGGAGGGGCTTGGGCCACTAGAAAGCTGGTTAAGGCCAGCACCAAAACTAGCCCCACCAACTCCAGGCGGACAATCCCCTGCAGGGATCGAGCCGCCGCCCAGACCCCCGACCGCAGCGCCGGCAGCAGCCGCAGCTTGTTGTGGGCGGCCAACCCTAGGATCATCAGCACCAGCAGCAGCTTGGCCCAGAGGTACTGCCCGTAGGGATGATCCCAGTCCCAGCCGCGGTGGATCCCGCCCATTCCCACCCCTGCCAGCACCAGCCCCGGCACGGCCCAGGTGGCCACGTCGGAAAACCGCTGGATGAGGCCTACTGCGGGGGGAGTCAACTCAAGGACTCCGTCCCGCTGGCGCGAATGGCTTAGCAGGCGCTCCAGCCCCCACAACCCCCCCAACCAAAAAGCCGAGCCGGCTAGATGCAGCCCCAAGAGGGCCATCGTCCCTGCTGGATACTCGCTGGTGAGGGCATGGCCGATGGGCAAAAACGAGCCAATCACCGCCATCGACCCCAATCCGTTGGCCCAGCCAGGGCCGCCCTCGCAGGCCCAGATCAGGATCCCCAGCCCCACCAGCCGCAGCCCCGTGCCCCAACCATAGGGAGAGGCCAGCACGCTCAGCAGCTCCGACCCGGCAAAGTGGGGGTAGAGCTGGGCCAGGTGCAAACTCAAAGCCACCAGCGTCAGGCTGAGGGTGAGCCAGGCAGCCGCAAAAGCCCAGATCTCGGCAGAGAGCTCTATTTGATCTGCAGGGCCCGACCGCCCCCGCACCAGCCGCCACCAGCCCAGCACGCCCACCACAAACAGGCTGCCCAGGTAGATCCCCCAGCGCACTCCCACCAGCGGCCAATAGAAGGGATCCCCCGCTTGGGCTGCCCTCGCCGCCTGCAACAGCCCCGGATCCGCCGTCCCCACCTGAAAGGCAAACGAACCACTCACCGGATGGGAATCGGCAGAGATGGCCCGCCAACTGACGATGTAAACCCCTTCCGGGATCTCCGCCGGTAAATCCCCCTGCGGTGCGTTGCCCGTGCCGACCAAGTTTTCCAGGGGCAGCACCTGGCCGTTGCCGTCCAGAACCTGGAGCTGCGTGAGCTGCACAGGTTCATTGAAGACCAGCCGCACCTGCGCCGGCGCTTCCTGCAGCATCGCTCCATCTTCGGGAAAGGTGGAGAGCAAGCTGGCATGGGCAAAAACGGGCTGGATCCCGCCCACCCACAGCAGGGTGCCCAGGAGCCAGAAGAGGATCCCTTTTTGCAAAAAAGCCAGGATTCCAGTGGCAACCCGGCTAGCGAGCGCCATGGCCGTGGCTGTGTCCCTGTCCGTGGCCGTGGGTCTCTCCTTTGTCCGTCAGCTTCAGCAGCGGCGCCGGCTCTGGCAGGTTTTTGGGATCCTCCCCCGGCTGCGCCACCTGGATCCAGCGGTACATGCCTTGTTCACACTCCTGGATGACCGGGATGGGGATAGTCTCGCCGGGGCGATCCGGCAGCCTGAGGCTGAGGCTGAACTCATCCATGAACTCATCCGGCAGGGATCCGCCGCTCCAGATCACCTCGGCCACTGTTTCGGTGATCATCTTCCCGTGGGACTCGTAGGGCTTATCCAGCGGCTTTTTCACCGTCTCAATTTTCCAGAGGGGGTGCACCATCGGCTTCACCGAGGTGGCCCCTTCCGGGATCTGCACCCGCAGGCGAATGGTCGGGGAGCCATCGCAGCCATGGGGCACGCGGAAGGTGAGCTTGGCAACGCTGCCCGCCGGGGCCTCTTTGGGATGGACGGTCACATGGGCCCAAGCAGAAGAAAGGGGCACAACGCTCATTCCCAGGGCCAGCAGAGATTTCTTGGCCAAGGCGAGGTAACTGTGTCAACTGAACATTGTAAATACTCCTTAACAACGCTAGGTGGAAAGAGAACCGGTCAGGATCCGGCCAACAAAACCTAAGGATGGGGATGGGATCCGTGGGATTCGGTCACGCTCATGCTGTGCTGACCCCAACTGGAAAGGCCCATGGACACCAGGCCGGCGCTGGCCAAGCCCATCGACACCAGCCCAAAGGAGAGGGCGCCCATGGCCACCAGGCCAATGGAGAGAATGCCGTGGGTCACCACGCCGATGGCCACCACCCCATGGGCAGAAATGCCCACCGCCACCAAACCATGAGCCCCCACCCCAACCGACAAGATTTTGCGGCGGGATCCCTGTGCTCCACAGCTCTGCTCCTGCGGCATCTGAGGTGCCAGGGTCAGATCTTGAGTCCTCTCCTGGGCCATTAGCCTTTGCTCCAGTTGTGCTCAGCCCGGTCTAGAACGTAGGCGGCCACGGCTTCGATTTCTTCTGGCTTGAGCAGCTTGCCAAAAGCGGGCATGGCCCCTTTGCCGTTGCGCACCTGGGCCTGGATTAGCTCAGGGGTATCCACGTGGTACTCATGAAGAGCCGCCAGAGAGAGGTTTTTCGCTGCCACCAAACTGTTGCGCCCGTTCAAGTGACAGCCCACACACTTGGCTTGAAAGACCTTAGCTCCCAAGGCCAAATCCGGTTCCGCAGAAGCCACTTGTGGGCCCCAAAAGACAGCAGCACCGACCAGCAAAAGCAGCAAGAAAAGTTTGACAATCCGCATTTTCCTCTCAACAATCTGCAAAAGACCGTTCATGGAAAAATCCAGCTTTTGAAGCCAGACCATTATCTCCGGCAGGTCAGGTCAGGTCAAAAGACAGCCTGTCAAGTCCCCTGCAGGTACCATGGGGTGTAGGATCCCCAGGGTTATGAGCAGTCTGCCGCCAGACTTCATCCAGTTAGTGCGCCAGAAAGCCGACATCGTCGAGGTGGTGGCGGAAAAGGTGGTGCTGCGCAAGCAGGGGAAAAACTTTGTCGGCCTCTGCCCTTTCCACAACGACCACAAGCCCAGCTTTCAGGTCAGCCCCAGCAAGCAGATCTACAAGTGCTTCGCCTGCGGTGCCGGGGGAGATGTGATTCGCTTTATCAGCCAGACCGAGCACCTTTCCTTTGCCGAGGCCGTGCGCCGCCTGGCCCAGCGCTACCACCTGCCCCTGCCGGAGCCAAAGGGATCCCTGTCCCAGGACTACGAGCGCCAACTCTCCCACCGGGAAAAGCTGCTGGAGATTTTGGCCCTGGCTGCCGATTTCTATCGGCATGCTCTCCGCTCCCAGGTGGGAGCTGCAGCCCGCGAGTATTTGCACAGCCGGCGCCTGAGCGAAGAGACTTGGCAAAAGTTTCAAATTGGCTTTGCTCCCCCTGGGTGGCAGTCGCTCTACGAATACCTGGTTAACCAGAAGGGTCAGCCGGTCAAGCTCCTGGAAGAAGCCGGCTTGCTGGTGCCGCGCCAGCAGGGATCCGGCCACTACGACCGCTTCCGCAACCGCATCATGCTGCCCATTTTTGATCCCCAGGGGCGGGTAATTGGCTTTGCCGGTAGAGCCTTGGGAGAGGAGCAGCCCAAATACCTCAACTCCCCGGAAACGGAGCTCTTTAACAAGAGCCAGGTGGTCTATGGCCTCAACTTTGCCCGCGAGGCCATTGCCAAGGCCGACCAGGTCTTGGTGGTGGAGGGCTATTTCGATGTCATCGCCCTGCACCAAGCCGGGATTGCCTATGCCGTAGCCGCCATGGGCACGGCCCTGACGCCGCAGCAGGTCAAGGCCTTGCTGCGCTATACGCAGTCTAAGCGGCTCATTCTCAACTTCGATGCCGACCCCGCCGGGTTCAACGCCGCCAACCGGGCTATCGCAGCCATTGAAGAGCAAGCGCGGCGGGGGGAAATTGAGCTGCGCATCCTCACCCTCCCCGCTGGGAAAGATGCCGACGAGTTCCTGCGGCAGCACCCCGCTTCCCAATTGGAGGCCCTGCTGGCTCAGGCTCCCCTATGGCTGGATTGGCGGATTGAGCAGGTGCTGGCCGGTCGAGATCTCAGCCAAGCTGCCGATTTCCAGCAGGCCTATCAGGCGCTGGTGCACTTGTTGGCTGGCTTGGGCGGACAGTGGCGCTCTCTGTACATTCACAAGGTGGCGGAATTGCTTAGCCGCGGCAACGCCCGCCTTAGCCGCGACCTGGAAGAGGATCTGCGCCGTGCCGTACGCCAGCACCGCTGGGCTCAACCCCAGCAACTTTCTGCCAACAAGGGATCCAAACTGTTGCAAGCAGAGTCCCACCTTCTGCAGATCTTCCTGCATTTTGCCGAGTACCGCCGCGAGATCCGCCACACCTTGCTGGAGCGCGAGCTGCAATTTAGCTTCCGTCCCCACCGGGAGTTGTGGCAGCGGATCTTGGAGCTACTGGCAGCGCAACCGGAGCTGGAAGAGCAGGGAGAGGCTCTGCTGACGGCTTTGCGCACCCTCTGCGCCCAAGACGATGAGCTCAACGAGCGCCTTAGCCACCTGCTCTGGCTGGATGAAACAACCCGTATTGCCCTGATGCGCCCCCAGCTGGTGGTGCGCGCCGCCTTGGCCAACATGGAGCTGGAGATTCGCCAAAAGCGCTACCGCTACTGGACCCAGCTTTGGGATCAAGCCTTTTCCGAGGGCAACACCGCCCTTGCTGCCCAGTACCAGGCCAGTATTCAACAGGAATATCAAGCCATTCGGGCCTTGCAGCGCCAAGTCCAACTGAGCCTGGAAGACCTGCTGGAGACACCGCCGGCTGAGGAGGGGTCTTGAGCAAGGAGGGAGGATTCTTTTGCCCCTATCCCTGAGGGAGAGGGGCAGCGGCTGAGGATCCAGCAAAGCGCGCTGGTGAGAGACTGGGAAGCCACTCATCGGCCTGTCCGTAGGCCTGCTGGGCAAAGCGGCGGGCCAAGGCCGGCACAATGGCCAAGGGGTTGCTGAAGCCGGAAAAGAGTTGCAGCCCTTCCCAGCCGGGCAGGGATCCCACCAGAGGGTGGTGATCGCTGCTAAAGGCCACTAAGCAGTGGCGCCAGCGCCCGGGCAAGTGAGCTACTGCCGGCAAGTAGCGCTCTGCTTGGGAGCGGATTTGCGCTTCGCTAGCGGCGGCATCCACCTCGGCCTGGGGATCCGTCAGCACCCGACTGATCTGGCCCAGGCGAAGGCTGCCGTCTAGAAATTGCAGGATCCCGACATCCAAAATCGGCGGGCAGATCTCCTGCCCCGGCTTGTCCCAGAGGGGATCCCGGTCGGGGTGGCCGGCTTGCCGCTCCAGCTCCAGCCGCTGCACGGGCGCACTCATGACGATGGTTCTCAACCGCACCTCTGCAGGCTCCAGCTCAAGAGATTCGGCGTGGGTGAAGTAGATAGGGGCCCAGATCCCGGCCTGGCGCAACAGAGCCCGTGTCCAGCCGCCGGCGCACACCACCACCTGGGCTGCCCCATAGCAGCCTGTAGGGGTCTCCACCCCCGTGATCCGCTGCCCCTGCCGCCGCAAGCCGGTTACGGTTTGCAAAAGCAGGGATCCCCCCAGGCGTTGGAAAGCCTTCTGAAAGGCCAGCGTCGTCAGCCAGGGGTGAATGTGGCCATGTCGCGCCCAGAGCACGCTCTCCAGGGCCACCGGATTCAAGAGGGGCTCCAGCTCACAGGCCGTCTCCACGGAAATGCGCTGGGGTGGGATGCGACAGTCAGCCAGATCCGCCTCCACATTTTCCACAGAGTAGCCAGGAGCAATCGGCAGGAGCAGATCCAGCTCGCGAAAGTGAATGTCTGCCTCCAGCTCCTCTGAGAGGGTGCGGTAACGGTGGATCCCTTCTTCCCCCAGGGCTTTGAGCAGGGGGGTTTTCCCCGCCCAATGGGCCAGGCCACCGTAGCTGTAGCGCGTGGCACTGGGCGGCAGCGCCTCCTTTTCAAGGAGAAGAACGGATCCTCCTCGACGGGCCAGCTCGTAGCTCAAGGCCGCTCCGGTGATCCCACCGCCGATGACGATCCAGTCGTAATTGGCCATGCTGCCCTCGTTGCCCTGAAGAGGAACCCAGCCTCCCTGAGTCCTGATTGAGTGTTCCCCCCGGTTCTCGCCGAAGTTCAACGGTGTTTGTTATAGAGTCATCTGGCGTTTATCCGTAGAGGAGCCGCTCCACCGCCGCCACAATATCTGCTGGCTGCACGATGGTGGCCGCTTCCAGCGTGCCGTTGTAGGGGGTGGGAATGTCTTGGGAAGCCAAACGCACTACGGGCGCGTCCAGCTCGTCAAACAGTTCTTCCATGATGCGGGCCGTCAGCTCTGCCCCAATGCCGCCCGTTTTCATGTCTTCTTCGACAATGACCACCCGGTGGGTTTTGCGCACCGAGGCGGCAATGGTCTCCATATCGAGAGGCTTGAGGGAGATCAAGTCAATAACCTCAGGGTCGATCTCCTGCTGCACTAGGGTGTCCACAGCTTTGAGCACGTGGTGGCGCATGCGCGAGTAGGTGAGGATGGTAACGTCAGAGCCCGTGCGGACAACTTCCGCCTTGTCTAGGGGCAACAGGTACTCCTCCTCCGGCAGGTCTTCTTTGAGGTTGTAGAGGAGCACATGCTCGAAAAAGAGAACGGGGTTGTCGTCGCGGATGGCCGACTTGAGCAGACCCTTGGCATTGTACGGAGTGGAGCAGGCTACAATCTTCAGGCCGGGCACCGCTTGAAAGTAGGCCTCCAGCCGCTGCGAGTGCTCGGCTCCCAACTGGCGTCCCACCCCACCTGGCCCGCGGATCACCAGCGGGATCTTGAAATTGCCGCCAGACGTGTAGCGCAGCATGCCGGCATTGTTGGCAATTTGGTTGAAGGCCAGGAGCAAAAAGCCCATGTTCATCCCTTCCACCACCGGCCGCAAGCCGGTCATCGCTGCCCCGATGGCCAAGCCGGTGAAGCTGTTTTCGCAAATGGGGGTGTCCAGGAGGCGCATCTCCCCGTACTTGCGATACAGGTCTTTGGTGACTTTGTAGGAGCCGCCGTAGTGGCCCACATCCTCTCCGAGGACAAACACGTTGGGATCCCGAGCCATCTCTTCGTCGAGGGCGGCACGCAAGGCATTGTAAAGGAAGGTCTCGGCCATAGAGGGCAACTGTTGCTTAAAAAATGTTGCTGAACCTCCATTAAACCATTACGCCGGCAGGGATCCAAACCCCTTGCCCCTATCCAGGGATCCCGACCCCAGCAATGTTTCTAAGAGAGCACAAAAACGGTAGCAGCAGCTCCGCGAGCGCCTCGCCAAATCCCGCAAAGGCCGATTCCTTCGTTGACCCGCTCGATGCCTTGCCCCACAAGGCTTTCAGGCCTCTTGCCCCCCCTCTTCCAGGCCCTTTTTTGCC